>JAVVFP010000595.1:0-2173 GCA_032250495.1 Bacteroidota bacterium
ATGCCCTCTGCGAGCTGCCGGAGGAATGGCCGCAGATGCTCGACGCCCATGGCATTGAAGCCGCGGATCGAGCCGGTCATGTCCATGTTGATCGCCGTGTGGATTTTCTCCCCGCGATGCATCTCGATGTATTTTCGCGCACCCCAGAGGCCCATTTCCTCGCCGTTGAACCAGACCAGTTCAATCGTTCGCTCGTTGTCCGGCGCCAGTGCGCGGAGGATGCGGGCGACGTCGAAGAGGATGGCGGTGCCGAGGCCGTTGTCGATGCTTCCCTGGCCAATGTCCCAGGAATCGAAATGCGCGCCGACGACGATTTTTTCATCACTGCGCCCCGGCAGCGTGCAGACGAGATTGGCGCTTTCCACCGCGGTACAGTAGGAGTTGGTGGTGATGCGCATGCGCACGGGAACGTCGCGGTCGAGCAGTCGCCGGAGGCGTTGTCCCTCTTCCCAGGTGATGCTGAAGGCGGGCACTGCAGCGGGATCGCCCTGAAAATTTCCCATGCCGCAGAGCAGCATCCCGCCCTTCTTGCTATTGATGAAAAGTACTGCCCGCGCCCCGGCATCGGCCGCGCTGCGGATGACCTCGGAGCGCAGCGGGGATTCGCGGCCCTGCAGGCGTTCCTGCGTGACCAGCGCGATACGTCCTGCGACGGACGCGGTGTCGAAGTCCTCCGCGTGTCCGCGGTCGGCCCAGGCGAGCTCCGCTTCGAAGGCGGGCGCGCGGTCGACGTAGCCGAGGGCCACGGCGCGGAACACGCGATCCGACGGAGCGATCATGCGCACTTCGTCCGCCCCACGCACCCAGCCCGGGACGGTGAAGCGCTCGAGACGCGGATCGAGTCCGTGGGCGCGCAACTCTTCGGCGAGGATTTTCAGTCCCAGTTCGTTCTGTGGCGATCCGATCCAGCGTCCCCCGGCCTCATCGCTGAGGCGCATCAGCATGTCGTAGGACGCGTTGTCAAGGAATGCCGATCCGACCATGCGCTGATGCAGCGCTTCTTGCTGCGGCTGCGCCACCAGCAGCGCCGGGAACAAAATGATGAGGAGGGAGACGAAATATTTCATGTCAGCTGTGCATCATTAGTGAAAAAGGAAGGCCATCTGCGATCTGCAATCTGCAATCTGCCATTATTCATCTGCAATCAGTCCGCTCCGACCGCCGTTGTCTTGAGTTTGCCCGCCATCCAGCCGCGTGCGGCGAAGAGCACGATGGGAGTGATCATGGCGATGGCACCGTAAATCAGCCAGAGCATTTCGGTATTCTGCGGACCCGTTTCGGGCACGTAGTTCGCGAGCATGTAGCCGGAGTAGAGGCTGGTCACCACTTTGGTCAGGAACCACGGGAACTGGGCGATGCCCATGTACTGGCCGGTTTTCCCCTCGGGTGCGAGTTCCGCCGCGAGCTGGAGGAAGCGCGGCTGCCACATGGCCTCGCCGACGGACATCAGCAGGATGTAGGCGAAGAGCAGGATGACGTTGGGACCGATGGCGAGGAAGAAAGTGGGCAGCGCCATCACGAAAGTCCCGATGATCATCATTTTGTAGACGTCGACCTTGCTTGTGATCGCGGCGGCCAGCGGGGTGAGGACAAAAATCAGCAGGGGATTGAGGTTGACGAAGAACTCCATGTTGTCGGACACGAAGCCGGGGAAGGCGCGGTCGACGTACTGCGGCAGTGTCAGCCACTGATGCGCGAACAGCGTCTGCACGGGGATGAGGATGAAGATGAAAAAGCTGAACTTCACGTCGCGCAGGGGATGTTCCCTTATCCATGTCCGGAGGTTGAAAGGTTTTTTCTCCCGCAGCACTTCTTCTTCCGAGCCGGTGTTTTCCAGGCGCGCAGCGCGCAGGGCGCGCTCGACGGTTTTTTTCGACAGGATGCCGAATATGAGGATGACGCTGACCGCGGTCAGTGCGGTGTAGACCCAGTAGATCCCTGTTATGCCGAAGGTGCCGCGGATGGGGGGGGAGATGATGCCGGGCAGGAAGCCGCCGAGATTCATCAGCGCGTAGAGCGCGGCATAGCCCATGGCCGCAGTTTTCTTCGTCGTGAACTGCCGTACGCCCGTGTAGGCGGCGGGCTGGTACATGCCGTAGCCGAGGATGACGAGCAGCAGTCCCGCGGTGGATGCCAGGAACACGGGCGACCACATGCCGCTGCCGCCGAGAAG
>JAVVFP010000596.1:0-2168 GCA_032250495.1 Bacteroidota bacterium
GACGCGTGGGTGCGTCCATCGCAGCGGAAATCGGCACGATGAAAGTCACCGAGCAGATCGACGCTCTCGAAAGCATGGCCATAAATCCCGTCCGCTACCTGGCCATGCCGCGCTTCCTGGGCGCGGTCATGATGATGCCCGTACTCGTGGTGTTCGCGAACGCCATCGCCCTCTTCGGCGCGTTCGCCGTGGCGAATTTCTTCCTCGACCTCACTCCCCAGGTGTTTTTCGGCAGCGTCGAGCGCTTTTTTCAGACCAAGGACATTGTTTCAGGCATCGTCAAGGCCATCGCCTTCGGCGGTGTGACCGCAATACTGGGCTGCCATATCGGCTTCCGCACATCAGGTGGCGCCGAAGGCGTGGGACAATCGACCATCCGCTCCTTCGTGCTCTCATCGGCCATGATTCTCATTCTCGACTATACGCTCTGGATGATCATCTTCTAGCTTCCACGGAAGTGCTGCCCTGCGGACAGGGTGCAGGACTTGCCCTTGCAAGGGGGGAACCCTCACGCTATTTTTATTGTAGTACATGATACATCGCGCCTCAATTTCCAGGGGGGCTTTTCAAGCACGATTTATACATACCCGGATAGACTTATGGAAGGCAATTTTTCGAACAGAGTGCAGGAAGTGATCCGCCTCAGCAGGGAGGAAGCTCTCCGGCTCGGACATGACTACATCGGTACGGAGCATCTTCTGCTGGGCATCATCCGCGAGGGTGAAGGCATCGCCGTCAAGATACTCCGCAATCTCGGCTGCGACCTCTATCAGGTGAAAAAAAGCATTGAGGATACCGTCCGTTCGTCGGGCGGCACCATCACCATCGGAAACATCCCGCTGACGAAGCAGGCGGAAAAGGTGCTGAAAATCACGTATCTCGAAGCCAAGCTGTACAAGTCCGAGGTCATCGGCACCGAACATCTTCTGCTCTCGCTGCTCAGGGACGACGACAACATCGCGGCGCAGATCCTCAATCAGTTCAACGTCCAGTACGATCTCGTCCGCAACGAACTCGACAATATCATCAGCGGCAAACCCTCTGCATCCACTGCGCCGCAGGAAGCCGGAAAAAATCCCGAACGCGGCGCCGAGGGCGCGCAGTCGAGCGCTGAAAAACGCGCTGAACGGATTAAAACCCCCGTGCTCGACAATTTCGGGCGCGACCTGACGAAGATGGCGCTCGAAGACAAGCTGGATCCCATCGTGGGACGCGAAAAGGAAATCGAACGGGTCGCGCAGGTGCTCTCGCGCCGCAAGAAAAACAATCCCGTACTCATCGGCGAACCCGGCGTGGGAAAGACCGCCATCGCTGAAGGTCTTGCCCTGCGCATCGTACAGAAAAAGGTCTCGCGCGTGCTGCACAACAAGCGCGTGGTGACACTCGACCTCGCGGCCCTGGTCGCGGGCACGAAGTACCGCGGCCAGTTCGAGGAGCGCATGAAAGCGGTGATGAACGAGCTGGAAAAGGCGCGTGACATCATTCTCTTCATCGACGAGCTGCATACCATCGTGGGTGCCGGCGGCGCATCGGGTTCACTCGATGCATCCAACATGTTCAAGCCCGCGCTCGCTCGCGGCGACATTCAGTGCATCGGCGCCACGACGCTTGACGAGTATCGCCAGAACATCGAGAAGGATGGCGCGCTCGACCGCCGCTTCCAGAAAATCATGGTGGACGCCACGACGGTGGACGAAACCATCCAGATCCTCGTCAACATCAAGCACAAGTACGAGGAGCATCACAATGTGCTGTACGGCACGCGTGCGATCGAGGACTGCGTGCGGCTCAGCGACCGCTATATCACTGACCGTTTTCTGCCGGACAAGGCCATCGACGTGATGGACGAGGCCGGGGCGCGCGTGCATCTCGAGAATATCGTGGTGCCGAAGAACATCGTGACGCTCGAGGAAGAGATCGAAAAGATCAAGAGCGAAAAGAACCAGGTCGTGCGTAATCAGAATTTCGAGGAAGCGGCGCGCCTGCGCGACATCGAGAAAAAACTGCTGCACGAACTCGACGAAGCCAAGCGCGAGTGGGAAACAGAGTCGCAGAGCATTATCCACGACGTGGACGAAGAGGTAATCGCGGACGTGGTGTCGATGATGACCGGCATTCCGGTCAACCGTATTGCGCAGTCCGAGTCGCAGAAACTGCTCAGGATGAGC
>JAVVFP010000035.1:0-12548 GCA_032250495.1 Bacteroidota bacterium
GGGGTGGACATCCATCCCTGCGCATCGCTGCGTGAAGCGGTGAGCCGTGTCGACGGCAGTCATCCGGCCGCACGTCCCTACCGCGTCAGTATCGAGGAGGTGTTCCGCGAACAGCGGCAGCCGGCGTCGGTGGATTTCTCGGACGTGAAGGGACAGGAGAATGTCAAGCGCGCTCTCGAGGTCGCGGCCGCGGGGGGACACAATATCATCCTCATCGGTCCCCCGGGATCGGGCAAGACCATGCTCGCAAAACGCGTACCGACGATTCTACCGCCCCTGACCTTCGATGAGGCGCTGGAGGCGACGAAAATTCATTCGGTTTCCGGCCTGCTCCCGCCCGGGACCGCGGTGGTCGCGGTACGTCCCTTTCGCGCGCCGCATCACACCATCAGCGACGCTGCCATGGTGGGCGGCGGCATCGGCTGGGCGCGGCCTGGAGAGATCAGTCTCTCCCACAATGGCGTACTCTTTCTCGACGAACTCCCCGAGTTCGCGCGCAATGTGCTCGAGGTGCTGCGACAGCCGCTGGAAGAGGGGATGGTGACAATTTCACGCTCGCGCAGTACGGTGGAGTACCCGGCGAATTTCATGCTGGTCGCGGCCATGAACCCCTGTCCCTGCGGGAATCACGGGAATCCGCAGCAGCCCTGCTCATGTACGGATGTGCAGATACAGAAATACATGAGCCGTATCTCCGGCCCGCTGCTCGACCGCATCGATATTCACGTCGAATGCCCACAGGTCAAGTACCAGGAGCTGGCCAGTGATCGTCGCGGGGAAGACTCCGCACGGATCCGGCAGCGCGTCCTGCGGGCGCGGGAAATGCAGGAAGGCCGCTTCCGGGGCAGGGCGGACCTGCACTGCAATGCTTCGATGAGCGGACGCGATGTCGCGCGTTACTGCATGGTGGATGCGGCATCACGGGAACTGCTGCGACGCGCCGCTCAGGCGCTGGGCTTCAGCGCACGCGCCTACGACCGCATTCTCAAGGTCGCACGCAGCATCGCCGACCTGGCGGGCAGCAGCGCCATTGCATCGGCGCATGTTTCCGAGGCCATTCAGTACCGGGATCTGGACAGGAGGTTATAGCCTGCCGCGGAGTCGCTGGCGCAGGACGAGGTAGAAAAAGGCGGGAATGCCGAGAATGTAGCGCCGCCAGAGCCGTCCGGGTTCATGCAGGAGGCGGTGCAGCCATTCGAGTCCCGCACGCCGCATCCATCGCGGCGCCCGTGGACGCGTCCCGGCCAGGAATTCGACGAAACCGCCGGTGGCGACGACGACGGGTACTTCCAGGCTCTGACGGTGCAGCCGCAGCCAGGTGAACTGCAGGCGCATCCCGAGACTGACGAGCAGAACGTCGGGCCGGAAGTCGCGGATGTCCTCGAGAACAGACCGGTCATCGATGTGGATCTCCCCGTGATGGCAGCGAAAAGTCGCGTCCGGGGCGCGCATGCTGAACCGGGACTGGAGTGTATCCGCGGTTTCGTAGCTTCCGCCGAGGACATAGACGCGACGTCGCTCGACGCTGAGCCGTTCCAGCCAGGGCAGCATGGTGTCGGTACCCGTCAGGCGGGCGGGACTGCGTCCCGTCAGGAAACGGACGGCCAGCCAAACGCCTATGCCGTCGATGTGATTGCAGCTGCAGGAATTGAGAAAGATGCGGAGATCGGGATCACGCGCTGCATCGAGAAGGATGTGGAAATGCGGCGCCGTGACGGTCACACGCTGCCTGAGGACGATGGCCCGATCCCACGCACGGTGAAAAACCGCGACATCGGCGAGGTCGAGCCGGACGCCGAGGACTGCCGCGTGCTCCAGGTTGTCGCATGTGCCGGCGTTCATCTTCTAGCCATTATCGTCCGCTTCTTGCCATCGGGAACGGGCGGCGACGCCCGCCACCCCGCGCGGGATCAGGCCCCCGCATCCTCGTCGTCTTCGGAATCTTCCTCCCCGTCCTCCTCCTCGCTGCCGAACCAGCCGAGCAGCAGCGACATGAGCAGGACGCTGTTGTGCTCCTGTTCAGGCAGGAAGTTCCCGTCGAACTGAAGGTCCGCGTGCTCTTTTTTCAGCGGCATCCAGTTCGCATTCCCCTCCTCGTCCAGCGCCGTCGTCCCGGGCTCGTAACCGAGTTCCTTCAGCTTTGCACTGACGGTTTCCCGCAGTTCGTCCTGGGTGTCGAACCAGTGCGTGAGAACGCGTGTCGCGAGTTCAGGAGAGAGGTTGGCTTCCTCGGACATGATGGGAAGCAGCATCGATAGAGGAGCGCGTGCGATGTTGCGGAAACCACGAACCTGGTGCTTGCCCGTGGTCAGGCGCGCGAGTGCGGTTTTGTCCGCCTCGAGCGCGGGACGCACCACGGAATAGCGAAAATTCCTGTCGTCCATGAGCGCAAAAACCGCGTTCGCGGGATGCGTCTGCTTCTCGTTACTATGATCTGCCATTTTCGTCTATGCGATGTGAGACAAGAATATACCAGCGGGAAAGGTAGCGCTTTCCCGCGATTTCTCCGAACCGGTTGTTCAGACAGTGATTTCCTCGACGTCGGCGGTCGGCGGCGTATACTGCTTGGGGAGGGTGATGAAAAAAGCGGTACCCGGCTGTTCCCTGCCGTCGGCGAGCTGGGAGGGCGATTCGACGTGTATGCGGCCGTTGAACTGACGGATGATGTGGAGGACCACGCTCATCCCGAGTCCCGTACCCTCGATCCCCTTCTTCTTCGATAGGCTCGAACGGTAGAAATCCTGGAAAATTTTGTTCTGCTCTTCCTTCGGGATGCCGATACCGCTGTCCGCGATTTCGATGGAAACACTCTCACCCTCGTCCTTGATGTGTATTTCCACGCGGCCGCCTTTCTCGGTGTACTTGTGCGTGTTCGAGATGATATTGGAAAGTCCGAGCTTGAGCAGTTTCTGTTCGGCTTCCACGTAAATGTCATCCTCGCTGCTGATCCACGTCGAGAAGCGTATTTTCTTGGCCACGAAGAGGATGCGCATTTCCTGGTATATCTCGTTGATCAGCTCGGTGAGATTCACGCGGGAGATCTGCGGCTTCTCCGCGAGCTTGAGCTGTGTGAGCTGCAGGATGTCGTTGACCACGGAGATCGCATTGTTGAGGCGTATGCGCGAGCGCTCGAGGGGACGCTCCAGCGCCTCGGGGACTCGTCCGAGCGAACCGTCGAGTATCATGTTGAGATAGGTCATGGCGGCGGCGATCGGTGTTTTCAGGTCATGCACGACGGACATGACATAGCGTGATTTCGCTTCCTCCGCATCCTCGAGTTTTTTGTACGCCACGGTGAGCGAACGCTCGCGCAGGTAAAGTTCTTTCGAGATGGAGTTGGCCAGGTAGTTGCTGACGAAGAGGACTCCGGCGAGAAGCACGATGTGCACGACCACGTAGGTCTCGTTCGTGTAATGCGCGTGCCCGAGGAAACCCTCGATGGCGAGATGAGGAACGACGCCCTGCAGTTCCAGTACCGATCCCGTGGTGATCACGACGAGGGTCACGGAAATGAGGAGGTTGATCACGTGCCGGGGCAGGATCAGACTGCCGATGAGAACATGGAAGATGAAGAAATAAAAGAACGGGGAATCCACTCCTCCGCTCAGGTAGATCAGGACCAGCAGGGCGATGAAATCCGCGACCATCTGCAGCAGGGCGAAATGCAGTCCGTGAAAAGGTCCGTAACCGTCCGGCAGCTTCGGATGCGCGCGATGAAAAATGGTGTTGTAGAGGAGTATCAGACCGGCAAGGCCCCCGATGTACAGTTCGTCCATACGCAGTCCCTCGACAAGCATGCCAATCAGGATGAGACTGAGCAGCATGATGACGGCGACGTAACGCAAGGTGATCAGCCAGAGATTCCGTCGCTTCAGTGTGCGCCAGAACTCATCGTACATGATCCACTTTGGTGCGAGTTCAATCATCTGATATCCGCGTGGTCATCCGTCAGTCGCATGCCGTCCCGCAGGCGCACCCGACGCATGACGCCCGCGCAGCTGCGTATCAATGGCTTCGAGAAGGACGGCAGGGGAGACGGGTTTTTCGAGAAAATCCTGTATGGGGACGGTCGCGCTCTCCCCGAGATGCATGCCGACGGAGCGGGAGAGGGAAGTGAGCATGATGATGGGGAAGTCATACCCGCTGCGACGAAAGCGGTTCGCAAGATAAAAGCCGTCATCGGCCTCCTGCATCATCACGTCCAGAAGCAGGAGGTCGGGGTGATGCTCGTGCACGAGATTGATGGCCTCGTCCACGGTGCGCGCGGAAACCACGTAATACCCATTCGCCTCGAGCAGCATGCGGTTGGCTTCAATGATATCGGGGTCGTCGTCAATGAGCGCGATGGTCGGCATCTGTGAACTCCTGCTGGCATTGCGGGTGATTTCGTGGCCGGTGGCTGCCCGCCTTCGGCCAAGATACACAGGATGCCGGCAAGTCGCAACGACATCAGGATATCCTTGTCCGCAATGTGTACCGGCTCCTGATTCGGAATATATGTGAAAAACGTCACAAATCATCGGGAATATCATTGTTTCGCATCGGGCTGTTTACGAAGTTTGAAAAGGACACGGAGGAGGGAAATAGAAGGAAAAAGAAAGGAAGCCATGAACTGTGTCGTCTCTACCATTCCGGAACGCTGCAAGCGCTGTTACTGCTGTGTGCGGGAATGTCCGGCGAACGCGATACAGATACAGAGCGGTCAGGCCGTGGTGCTGTCGAACCGCTGTGTCGGCTGCGGCAACTGCCTGAAGGTATGTACGCAGAACGCGAAATCGGTGCGCAATGCCGCCGCTGCGCTGCGCGAGGACTTCGCGAAGGCAAACGGCGCCGAACGCGTTGCCTGTCTCGCCCCGTCCTTCCCCGCGGCGTTTCCCGGTGTCGATCCCCTGCGCGTCGTCGGCGCGCTGCGCCGACTGGGTTTTACGCGCGTGGTCGAGGTGGCTTTCGGCGCCGACCTGGTCAGCCGTTCATACGGGGAATATCTTGCCCGGCGGGAAGATCCCGTCATCACCACACCCTGTCCCGCGATCGTTGAATACATCGAGAAATACTACCCGCAGCTCATCGGGAACCTCGCGCCCATCGTTTCACCGATGATCGCTGCCGGCAAGGTCATACACGCGCGGTACGGCGAGGACGCCGTCATCGCCTTTATCGGTCCGTGCATCGCCAAGAAACTCGAGGTGCTCGACGAGAACGTCGCCGGCGTCATCGACGAAGCCATGACCTTCGACGAACTGGTCGAACTGCTCGCGGAGGCCGGCATAGAGCCGGCGGATTGCGAGGCCTCGGAATTCGATCCCCCCCGTGCGGATCTCGGGCAGATATACCCGGTTTCCGGTGGATTACTCAAGAGTGCGGGAATCAGCGCGGATGTGATGGACGAGGGGACCATCGTGGTCGAAGGGCGGCAGCGCTGCATGAATATCATCAACGAGATCGCGCAGGGAAAGGTCAACAGCAAGCTTATCGACATTCTTTTCTGCGAGGGTTGCATCAACGGACCGGGAATGACCACGCCGCTGAACCATTTCGAAAAGCGTGAGTGCATCATCAGCTGGGTGAAGTCCCGGCGCGACGGCATGGATGCCGATGCCTGGCAGCGGGAGATGGACGGATGCGCGGACATCGATCTCACGCGCCGCTTCGTCTCGCGTCCCGTGCACGAGCGCATGCCGGGAGAGGATGAGATTCAGCCTATTCTCATGGCGATGGGAAAAGGGGAAGTCGCCAACCAGATCAATTGCGGGGCCTGCGGGTATGAAAGTTGCAGGGATCTCGCCATCGCCGTCGCCCAGGGTATCGCGGAAAAGGAAATGTGCCTGCAGTACACGATAGACAATCTCGAGCGCTCGCATCGCGAACTCGCCGAGGCGCAGGCGCAGCTGATCCATAACGAGAAGCTCGCCAGCGTCGGGCAGCTCGCCGCCGGCGTCGCACATGAAATCAACAATCCTCTCGGTACCATCGTGCTGTATTCTCATCTCCTCCTCAAGCAGCTGCAGGAAGTGGATCCCGCGCGTGACGATATCCGCTTCATCATCACCGAGGCCGAGCGCTGCCGCAACATCGTCGGCAGTCTGCTCAATTTCGCCCGGCAGGGCAAGCTCGAGGTCAGCGAAACCACCGTGGATGAACTCGTCGGCACCGTCATCGCCACCGTGGAAAAACGCGAAGAATTCAAAGGGATATCGATGGAAGTGCACTGTTCGCAGGATCTTCCCGTCCTGCATGTCGATCCGAACCAGATGCGCCAGGTATTGCTCAACATCAGCATGAACGCCTGTGAGGCCATGCCCGAAGGCGGCGAACTCCGTATCGAAGTCATGCGGGGACCGTCCCCACGTGAAGTGACTTTCCGCATCAGCGATACCGGTATCGGCATACCGGACGAGAACATGGCACGGCTGTTCACACCATTTTTCACCACAAAACAGATCGGAAAGGGAACCGGGCTGGGACTCCCCATCGCGTACGGTATTGTCAAGCTCCACCACGGACAGATCAGCGTCGAAAGCATGCCGCTCAAGGGCAGTGTCTTCACGATCACGCTGCCGTCGGACCTGCGGGATTACCCGTCGTCCGCGCAGATGTCCCCACGCGAGCTCGCTGCCGCCCTGTCCCCGGGATCCGTTTCCATGCACGCGTCGGAATAGTATATGGAAGATAACAGGCCCCGTCTGCTCGTCATCGATGACGAACTCGGAATGCGGGAAGGCATCAGGCGCATTTTCCGTCTCGAGGGATATGATGTCGCCGTCGCGGAGAACGGAAGCGACGGTATCACGCTCGGCAGCGAACGCGAATTCGATGTCGCGCTGATCGACCTGAAAATGCCCGATATGGACGGCCTCACCGTGCTGCGCCGCCTGCGGGAACGCTTCCCGGATACCGAGTACATGATTATCACCGCCTTCGCCGGCATCGATACCGCCGTCGAAGCCACGAAGCACGGCGCCTACACCTACATTCCCAAACCGTTCACACCCGATCAGATCGTCTTCGAGGTGAACCGCGCCCTGGGCAAGCGCCGACTCACACTCGAAACCCGCGAACTGCGGGCGGAGCAGGAGCGGCGGCTTCTGGAGATCAGCCAGGAAAAAAGCCGCCTGCGCACCATCATCAACGCGATCAACGATGCGGTGTTCGTCACCAACCTGCAGGACGAGATCGTCCTCGCCAATCCCCAGACGCGTGCGCTGTTCAACTTTCCGTCCACCATCCGTGCCGGGGACAGGATTGCGGAGCTCCTCCCGGAGGAAGTGATCGATCTCATCCGCGAAGCGCAGGAGAAAACGCGCCAGGGCATCGAACTCGTGTCGCATGAATGGGAGATGCGTCCGAATCTCGAACTGGTCGTGCAGATGAAAACAGCGCCGGTCAAGGACGCGGAAGGGGACATCATCGGCTTCGTCACGACGATACAGGATGTCACGCAGCTCAAACGCCTCGACATGCAGAAATCCCAGTTCGTCTCCATGGTGGCCCATGAGCTCAAGGCCCCGGTGGCCGCGGTCAGCGGCTATCTCGAGAGCATGCACGGACAACTGCTCGGCGAGGACATCGCGGCGTACGCGAAAATGATACATCGCTCGCGTGAACGCCTGCAGGCCCTGATCGACCTGGTCAACGACCTGCTCAATATCAGTCGGCGCGACCTCGGTACCGTTCGCCGCGAAATCACGGCCGTACACATACCCGAAGTCGTCGAGAATATCCGCGAACTGCTGCAGGGTGAGATGGATCAGCGGGATCTGGACTTCTCCGCGGAATACGGGGAAGCGCTGCCGACCATCGACGTCGACCGTGACGAGTTCTCGCGCGTGATCACCAACCTCCTCAGCAATGCGATCAAGTACAACCGCGAAGGGGGTGGCATTCGCGTGCGCGCCGCCGCGGAGGACGATTCGGTGCGCCTCGCGATCAGCGACAGCGGCATCGGTATGACGGAGAAAGAGCAGGAAATGCTCTTCCGGCAGTTCTACCGCATCAAGAACGACGAAACCCGCTCCATCCCCGGGACGGGCCTGGGACTTTCCATCGTCAAGCAGATCATCGATTCCTATCACGGGAACATCCACGTGGAAAGCCGCCGGGGTGAAGGCAGTACCTTCATCATACGCATCCCGGTGCACTTCGTGGAAAAGGACTGAACAGCACCTGCCCCCCATTTTCGCAACCCACCCGCGTACCCGGGCTCCGTCTGCGCCGTTGCCGCGGGACGAAGATGCCGCTTGCTTTCCTCACACTTTCCTGACTACCTTTACTTCGGTCAATAATTATATTGAATAATGATCGGAAATATCCAATATCGTTTGTGGATATCTGCCGTTGTTCTTCAACTCCTGGTCGGGATTGCCGCAGTGGGACAATCCCGTCTCGATCAGGCCATGCGCCTGGGTAAGCTCGATATCACGGACGGACTGTCGCAGGGCATGGTGTTCTGCATGTTCCAGGACAGCCGCGGTTTCATGTGGTTCGGGACGAAGGAGGGATTGAACCGGTTTGATGGACACGAATTCAGGGTGTATCGGAAGCGGGTTGGCGACAGCACGAGTCTTCCGGACAACTATGTCTACGCCATCACCGAAGACCACCGCGGACGTTTCTGGCTCGGCACCGGGGGCAGCGGACTCGTCATGTTCGACCCGGAGCGGGAGAGCTTCGTTCGCATTCCACTGACGCTGGAGGGCGGTGATGTCCCCGTGCGCAACGTGGACGATGTCTCGGTAGATAATTACGGCGGGCTGTGGCTCTCGATACAGGGATCGCGACTGCTGCGACTCGATATCCGCAGCGCCGATCCCCTGAAAATAGCATCCTCCGCCCGCTTCGAAGCTCCCCTGCGCAGGCATGCGAGCAGGGAAGTCAACCGCCTGCGTTTCGATCGTTTCGACCGACTGTGGTACATCAGTGACCAGGGCCTGTTCATGCTGGACGCGGAACATGGGAAATGGGACCGCAAGATCGATGCTGCCCCGCTGCTGTCGGACGCGTCCCGGCAAGGCGCGCTCATCTCGATGGCGGTGGCCGAGGACAGCAGTTACTGGGTGCTGCGTGCCGACCAGGCGGACTCGGACCTTTTCCGTATCACCGTCGACGGTCGGCATGTCCTTTCGCGTACACGAATGCAGATCGACCTGCAACCGGAGTACATTCGCGACATCCTGGACGGACCGGGTGACATTCTTTATGTGCTCTCGTTCAAATACCTCATCCGCTACAACACGCGCACGGGAAATTTCATCGCCGGCGAGGAGGATCGTACGCGGGAAGCGGCGTATTCCGGGCACGGCAATCAGCTGTTGCGTTCCCGTGACGGCATGATATGGATCAGCACGAGCGGGTACGGACTCAACACCTTCGATCCGATGACACTTTCCTTCAACGCGCGGAAGGGGTCGATCAACGATGCGCTTTTCGGCAAGGAAATCGCCGCGTTCGACAGGCATATACGCGCCCGCACGGCCGGTTTCGCAGGACTCGCGACGAGCGCCTACCCGCTTCGCCTGGAAAACGGTGATGTCTGGTGCGGCACCCGGGACCATGGCCTTCTCTTTCACGATGCATCGTCGGGGCGCGTGCGACAGTATGGAACGGTGCCGGATGATCCGTTCAGCGGAATGATGATACGGCTGCAGCGTCCATTCGTCGACCGGCGTGAGAGGATATGGGTCGGGAACCGCCACGGCATCAGTCGCCTCGATCCCGTGTCGGGACAATGGCATCATTTCTGGTATGCCGGGGATATGCCCGATCTGACGGACATCGACGATCCCATCACGTGCTATCACGAAGACCGGGACGGCATGCTCTGGGTCGGCACCATGCGGCGCGGACTGGGACGGTTCTCCCCGCAGACAGGGGAGTTTACGTTTTACGGGCATGACGACAAGGATCCGCTCAGCATCAGCCATGACCACGTGCTCACGATCGAAGCGGATCCGCTGCACCCGCATCGCTATCTCTGGGTGGGCACGGACGGCGGCGGTCTCAATCGCTTTGACATGAGTGCACAGATTTTCGAGCGCTTCGACGAATCCTCGGGATTGCCGAGCAGCGTCGTCTATGGCATTCTCACCGATGCGACCGGCTCTCTCTGGATGAGCACGAATGAAGGACTCGCGCAGATGGATCCGCGCACCCGCCTGCTCAGGCGCTTCGACGTACGCGACGGCCTGCAGGGCAACGAATTCAATCGCACCGAGTATTACCGCGTCGGTGACAGCCTCTGCTTCGGGGGCGTCGACGGGCATAACCGTTTCCTCCCCGCATCCGTGCGCAGCAACACCGTGATCCCGAACGTTGTGCTCACCGGCCTACGCCTGTTCAACACGCCCGTCAACCTGCAGACTCCTGAGACACCCCTGCGTGCGGCCCTGCCCTATGCACGCAGCATCACGCTGCCGCACGAACGGAACATGATCAGCATAGAATTCGCGGCGCTCGATTTCCACGCCCCGGACAAAAACCGGTATCGCTACCGGCTCGTGGGACTCGATGAAAAGTGGATCGAAGCGGGTACCGAGCGCATGGCCACGTTTACGAACCTCGGTCCGGGTGAATATGAATTCCAGGTCCTCGGCGCGAACAATCACGAGGTGTGGAACACTACCGGCGCCACGCTGAAAATCGTTATCCTCCCGCCCTGGTATCTCACGGGCTGGGCCTTCGCGATCTATATCATTCTTTTCGTCGCCCTGCTGCGAACAGTCGACCGCTTCCAGAAGAAGCGTCTGCTCCGGAGGGAACGCGAGCAATCGCAGTTCCGCGAGGCGCGACTGCGTGCGGAAGCCGCCGAACTCGAGGCACGCGCGGTGCGCGCGGAAAACGAACGCAAGCAGAAGGAGATGCAGGTCGCCGCAGTCATACAACAGCGCGTCCTGCCGCAGCAGCTGCCGAAGATACCCGGCTATGACATCGCGGCGATCAACCTTCCCGCGGACGAGATCGGCGGGGATTACTACGACTGCATCGCGCTGTCCGACGGACGCGTGGCCATGGTCATCGCCGATGTGACCGGCAAAGGTGTGCCGGCCTCGCTGCTCGTCAACAGTCTGCACGCAGCACTGCGCGTTCATCTCGACCACAACGTGGATATCATCTCCCTGGTGAAGCGCCTGAACAGCTTCCTCTATGCCTCCACTCCGCCCAATGCCTTCATCACGTTCTTTATCGCCGTCCTGGACCCGTCCAGCGGGGACCTGGAAATCGTCAATGCCGGACACAATCCCGCGCTGCGCCATTTCAACGGCAGCCTGCAAGAAAGTACGCACAGCCGCAACCTTCCGCTGGGCTGTGTGGGAAACGGTGTCCCCTACCACAGCGAACGATGCACGCTCGCCCCCGGCGAAGGACTGCTGCTGTTCACCGACGGTATCACCGAAGCCATGAACAGGCAGTGGGTCCCGTTCGGGCAGGAGCCCCTCGAAGCGCTGGTGCTGCAGCACAGCGGCAGTCCTGCCTCGATGATGCTGGGACATATCGTGGCCGAACTCCGCCACTACGCAGACGGGGCGGAGCAGAGCGATGATGTCACTGCGCTGTACGTGCGACGCATGAAGTAAAATTCATCCACGACAATAATTCATCCGCGACAATATTATTCCCGGGAACACTTGTTTTTTCGACGCCCTGAAATTAAATTAGGACGTCTATCATCAAAAATAACGCATATCGTCTGCCTGTCCTTCGCCTGATGGTGCATGCACACATAATACATAATTGACGGTGTGAGGTACACGTGATCCTCCCATCGCGACACCCTGGGATTGTCCCGGTCGTCGCAATGATAACATTCTGCGTTTTTGCGGGAACGGCCAACAGCCAGGATTTTTCCCATATCGGTGACACGGATCCGATCCGTCTCGGAGGTTCGGTATCCGCGCGTGCTGTCGTTTACGAAGCGCAGGCACTGCGCGGACGTCGGCAGCCGTTTTCCTGGGTCCTGGGGGGAACGTTGAATCTCAATGTGTACGATGTGGATCTTCCCTTCAGTTTCACACTCAGCGAGCAGGATCGTTCATTCGCACAGCCTTTCAACCAGTTCGGGGCGAGTCCCACCTACAAATGGATCACCGGGCACGTGGGATACCGTTCGCTCACGTATTCCCCGTATACGCTTGCAGGACATCAGTTCCTCGGAGCGGGAGTGGAGATGAATCCGGGCATTCTGCGGTTCGGCCTGATGTATGGCCGTTTTCAGCGTGCGGTGGAGGAGGACACGTCGGCCACCCGTTTTGTCGTTCCCGCCTATGCGCGCAGCGGATACAGCGCACGCCTCGGCATCGGCAGCAGTGCGAATTATTTCGACGTGATCATGCTCAAGGCGAAGGATGACGCGGCCTCGCTGCGTCGGCAGCCAACGAGCAGTCTCGTACTCCCGGGGGAGAACCTCGTGCTCGGGGTGTCCGGTACGGCGGAAGTCTTCGACGGATTGCGGCTGCAGCTGGACGCCGCGGCGAGTGATTACACGCGCGATGTGCGTGCGCAGCGAGTCGATGACGCGGAGAATTCGCATATCGAAGCTTTCGACGCGCTGTCTG
>JAVVFP010000597.1:0-2165 GCA_032250495.1 Bacteroidota bacterium
CTGCTCGGCCAGGGACAGCTGCAATTCGGTATATCGTACATCTCGTCCGTGCTGAAAGAAGCCGGGCACCAAACGGAACTGCTCGTGCTCAACGGGGAACAGGAGGGGAACGCTGCCGTAGCCGTGGAAGACGCGATACGGCGTTTTTTTCCGGATATGGTCGCGATGACCTGCGTTTCCACGCAGTTTCCTTTCATCGATCGCATGGCCCGGCACATTCGCCGAGCGCATCCCGACATGTATCTCGTGATCGGCGGTCCGCACATATCCCTCAGTCCGGAGAATGCCGCGGCGGGCGTGTACGACGCCGCCTGCATTGGCGAGGGCGAGTATCCCATGCTGGAGCTCACCGAACAGCTCTCTGCAGGCAGGCATCCATCGGGCATCGCCAACATGTGGCTGCGGGGAGCGGATGGGACCATGGAGAAGAACGAGAACAGGCCGTTCATTCAGGATCTCGATGCGCTGCCTCAGCCGGACAGGGGGATGTGGAAACCGTGGGTGGACACTTCCGATCCGTACCTGCCCACGGTGCTGCTCGGCCGCGGCTGTCCGCATCGCTGCACCTACTGTTCGAATCATGCGCTGCACTGCCTTTCCGAAGGCCGCTATGTGCGCTTCAGAGCGCCCGAACGCATTGTCGCGGAAATCGAGGAAGTGCGAAGTGCGGCCGACCCGCATATTCACACGGTCTTTCTCGAGATCGATACCATTACTGCCGACAAGGACTGGACGCATCGGCTCTGCGATGCTCTGCAGCGTTATAACAGCGGACTGCAGCGGCCCCTCCGATTCCGCTGCAATTTCCGCATTACGAGACACGCGAACGATGACGCGCTCTTCCGTGCTCTGGCGGAGGCGAACATCCGGCATCTGAACATCGGTCTCGAAGCGGGAAGTGAACGCATCAGGAAAGAAGTGCTTCATCGCAGGTATTCGAATGAGGAATTCCGGGACGTCGTCGCACTCGCGCGAAAATATGATATCGCGATCAGCCTGTTCAACATGATCGGCATCCCCGGTGAGACGCCGGAGGATCATATGGAGACTGTCCGGCTCAACCGGGAGGCGCGTCCGGCGGAAATGCTTACCTCTATTTTTTATCCGTATCCGGGTACGGAGCTTCATCGCGTCTGCGTCGAGCGCGAATTGATTCCGGCGCAGCAGGAACTGAAATCCGAACGCCGCAGCGCCTACCTCGACCTCCCGGAATTCCCGCGTCGCCGAGTCCAGCGCGCATACGATCTCTTCGAATGGCGCGTGAGCAAGGGACGGCTGCCGCTGCATGTACGCCTGCGCAAGCTGCTTCGCCGGTATATCAGCAAGTCTGACCTGGTCAACCGCGTGTTCATGTCCCTGCTCCCGATCTGGCACCGCGTCCATCCCCGCAGCCGTGATCCGTTCGCACGCGGCGAGTTTTCTGCGTAGCCACCCGTGTCTGCAGCGCGGCAACGAGCGCCTGTGGAATTCTTGACATTCATGTCCTTATTTGCTATCGTTCTGCGTGATCCGGTGACGCATGTCCGTGCGCATCGTCACGCAGAGAGAGACCTCGCTGCGCTTGCGGATGAACATCCGGTGAGGGACTGGCCAGCGCATCCCATAACAGTATTACCTAACAGATATCAGTCGCATGCTGCAGGACGACCTTCCCTACAAAACGCTGGACGTGAACGCGGTAACAGAGCTGTGGTCGCAAACCTATAACACGGCCGGCAAACCGGACTGGTCGCATATACTCCCGTACTACGACGAAAACATCATTTTCCGTGACTCGATACAGGAGGTCCGGGGCATCAACGACTTCAGGGCGATGACCGAACGGCTGACCGCACGCTCGCAGGACCTGGCCATGAAGGTGGTCCGGGGCGCCATGCAGGACAACATCATCTTCATCGAGTGGGAGATGACCATCAGCTACAAGAAGTACCCCAGCTCGGTGCTCTACGGATGTAGCCGGCTGACGATCAACGCGCACGGGAAAATCGCCGAGCAGCGGGATTATTATGATCTGTGGGGCGATATTTTCGATAACATCCCGCGCTTCGGGAAGGCGTACAGAAAATTCATGCATAAAAAATTCGGCTGACGCGACGCGATGAGCGCCAGGACCGACACATAAAGAGGTGACAAGCGTTGTGCAATAATCCGTTTAACGGCGTCTT
>JAVVFP010000036.1:0-12515 GCA_032250495.1 Bacteroidota bacterium
GTCATAGCGCAATTGTTCTTCTCCTCTTTCTTCATGTTTCCATACTGGAAGCACAGGAAACGATACCGTATCACGCCGCTGCGGAGGAGACCTTCGAGAACGCGCTGCAGGACTACCGCGCGGAATCGTACCGTTCGGCGGCGACGCAGTTCCTGGAGGTGATTCGCAATTTTCCGCTCAATCAGCGAACGACCGCTTCGTACATCATGGCGGCACGCGCACAGCTGTTTTCCGACACTCCGCAGCGCGGACTTCGTCTTCTCGAAGAGTTCCGGGACCAGTACCCGGGCAGCGAATACGTGGCTGAAAGCTGGCTCGTTTCCGGTGACGGTTCGCTCGCTGCAAACAGCGCCGCCCGTGCCATCGTGTGTTATCTGCGGGCCTGGGAAGCGGGACATCCCGATACGACGCTCCTGGAATCCCGGCTCCGTTCGCTGGACAGGCCGAGACTGAGCGCGTATGACACGCGCATCATACGCGGTTACCTTTCGCTGCTGCCGTCGGAGCAGCGGCTGGCGGCCGTGATCGGACTTGAAGAGACTGCACGCGTGAAAGCGGCCGCGGCGCGTGAGAACGATGTCGCGGAGCGAAGGAAGCAAACCACCATCGCAAGTACTGACCGGAAGAGCTTACCGTCGATCATCGCGGTAGCGCTTCCACAGCATGCATCAGGACCAGTGAAAGAAAGAATCGTTGACGAGCTCAAGCGCGGCATGCAGGCTGCCTGGCAGCTGCATGAGGACAGTCTGCGAGGCCGCGTGGTCCTCGAATATTACGACTCCGCCGATGAAGCCGCACTCCCCGGCATCGTCGCGCGCCTCGAAGCCAATCCCCGTGTGCTGGCGCTTCTCGCCGGTGCGTTCAGTGATGACGCCCGCCGGGTGTGTGCGCTGGCAGGGGAGCGCGATCTGCCGGTACTGCTTCCGACGGCAACGGATGACAGTCTCACCCTATATGGCAGCAATATTTTCCAGCTGAACACTCCCATGGAAGAACGCGCTCGGCTGCTGGCCGATTTCGCCTCCCTCGAACTCGATGCTTCCGCTGCTGCTGTCCTCGCTCCGGATGATTCCTGGCCGCGACGCATGGCGGATGCCTTTATCGCGCGGGCCTCACAGCTGGGCCTGCCGGTGACGGACGCCGTGTATTACGATCCGCAGGCGGGAAATATCGCCGCTGCCTGCCGGCGTCTGAAGAAATCCGGCGGGGCAAAAAACCGTATCCTGTTTGCGCCTGTGCGCAGCAGGGGGGATATTGCGCATGTGCTGCAGGGAGCGAAGCACAGCGGCTGTACCGCAACGATACTCGGTGCCGGCAACTGGAATCACCCGGACCTTCTGACTGACTACGGCAGCGACCTCACGGTGTATTACGAATCCGATGTCGCGCCCGACAGCAGCTGCGGACGCATTCGGGCGCTCCGCCGAGAACTGGGACTGCGCAGCAGCAAAGGGATCAGCGCCGAAGTGCTTTTTGGATACGATGCCATGCAGCTGGCGCTGGCGCTTGTCGGCGACGGCACCGTCACCCGGCCGGAAGCGCGGCGACGACTGCGCAGCATACACGAAGGGCTCCGTGCGCCGGTCGACTTCCGGCAAAGTCGCGTGAACAGCGCCCTGAATGTCCTGCGCTACCGGCATGGACGGGTAAGGCAGCTCGAAAGTTTTCACGCCAAATAACACATTCATGTACATCATCAGGGAGAGATGTCATGGCAAAAACGACGACACCGGAGGCGTCCGCCCCGGCATGTTCCATGAAACAGTGGCCGCTGCAGGAACGCCCAAGGGAAAAACTGCTCGCCCGCGGATCGGAAGCGCTCAGTGATGCGGAAATACTGGCGATACTGCTGAACTCCGGTACCGGCGGGCGCTCCGCGATGGACATCGCGCGCGGCCTCGTTCAGCGCTATGAATCCCTTCGCATGCTCGCGCGCCGCCCCGTCAGCGAATTGTGCGGAATCCCGGGGATCGGTATCGCCCGTGCGGTCACGCTGCAGGCTGCATTCGAGCTCGGAAGGAGGTATGCAGCGGCGCCTGACGCAGTGGAGGATGTGATCGGAGGTCCCGAGGATATCGCTTCCAAGTACATTCCGCGCTTGCGCGACCTGCAACGCGAGCGATTCATGGTGCTGTTGCTCGACAACGCGGGACATATCATTAAGGAATGTGTGGTATCAGAGGGCATCGTCAATGCGAGCCTCGTGCACCCGCGCGAGGTGTTCCACGCAGCGGTGACGGAACTGGCGTCCTCGGTCATATTGCTGCACAACCACCCGAGCGGGGTTCGCGAAGCCAGCAGGGAGGATCATCTCGTGACGCGACAACTGGTCGAGGCCGGGCGACTCATGGACATTCCGGTGCATGATCACATTATCGTCTGCGGGAACGCCTATGTGAGCTTCGCTGAGGAAGGATGGCTCGAAGGTCAGTAGGACCGCTTTTTCCAGAGCTGCCGGAGCCGATCGCGAAGGCGCAGTTCGCGTCCTTCCTCCGAAGGTTTGTAGTACTGCTTCTGGAGGAGTTCCTCCGGAAGGTAATTCTGCTCGACGAAATGCCCGGGAAAATCGTGCGCGTACCGGTAGCCCTTCCCGTACCCCTGCGCCTTCATCAGGCCGGTCGGTGCATTGCGCAGGTGCAGTGGTACCGGATACGGGGGGAAATCGCGGACGTCGCGCATGGCCTGGTTTATCGCAAGATATGCGGCGTTGCTTTTCTGCGCCGCCGCGAGATAGGTCGCGGTCTGGGATAGAACAATGCGCGCCTCGGGCATTCCAATCGCATGCACGGCCTGATAACAGGCGGTCGCAAGGAGCAACGCGTTGGGATCCGCGTTTCCGACGTCTTCGGAGGCGAGGATGATCAGCCGGCGCGCGACGAACAGCGGGTCCTCTCCACCCTCCAGCATCCGAGCCATCCAGTAAACCGCGGCATCCGGATCACTTCCGCGCACGGATTTGATGAAAGCGGATATGACGTTGTAATGTTCCTCCCCGCCCTTGTCGTATTTGGCGAACGCCCTCTGGAACGCTTCCTCGAGTACGGTCTGTGAAATGGTCACGCGCCCATCTTCCTCCGCAAGCAGACAGCACATCTCGAGTCCGTTGAGCATGCTGCGCGCATCCCCGCCGCTGTAAGCGATGAGCATATCCCTGTCCTCGAAGGTGACCTCGAGGCTTTTCAGGTAGCTGTCCTGTTCGAGGGCACGGTCGAGCAAGAGGGAGAGTTCTTCGATCGTCAGGGGATTGAGCACATAGGTGCGCGCGCGCGAGCGCAGCGGCGGAATGATCTCGAAGGACGGGTTTTCCGTCGTCGCTCCGATCAGGATGATGTCTCCCTGCTCAACCGCCTGCAGAAGCGCATCTTGCTGGGCTTTGTTGAAGCGATGTATCTCATCGATAAAGAGCACCGTCTGCAGCATCTCCAGCTCGAATCGTCGCTTCCGCGCCTGATCGATGAGCTGACGGACATCCTTTACGCCGGAGGACACAGCGGAAATCTGTTCGAAATGTGCGCGGATATTTCTGGAAAGGAGGCGGGCGAGGGTGGTCTTTCCGGATCCGGGCGGACCCCAGAAGATCATGCTGAAGAGGGTCTCGCGCGAAATCATCTGGAATATCGGTTTGCCTTTGCCGACCAGGTGTCGCTGCCCGACGTAGTCTTCGAGCGACCGCGGCCGGAGTCGTTCCGCGAGCGGTATGTCCGGCGGCGACGGCATGCGTCTCAGCGGCGATCGATTTTCGGTACGGGTTTGCCGTCCTGCTCCAGCCGCCGGAGTGAATCGAGACGGCGAAGAGAATCTGCGCGGGCCGTGGAGTCGAGTGGCTGCAGTCGCATGTCCTGCTCATCGAGGAAACCCCGCATCATCGGTGCGTATTCCTCCTCCGCTTTCTTTTCCGCAGGTGGATATCCTCCCTTGCGAAGCGACCTGGCTGATGGGGATTCCTTCTCTATGATGAGGTTGTTCGAACCCTTTGTCGCAGGTGCGGGGGATGCGGGACCGGAGGTGGGATCCTGTGAAATACTGCGCGCCCCTTCCTCCGCATCCTTGACGGGGGAGGTCGACCCGGTCGGTGGAACTTCGTCCGCGTCCTCAACGGTGCTGTGCTCTGGAAGCACCTGCTGCTGCCGAACGCCCTCATCCATCTGCTCCTCAACATTGGTCGTCTGGAACACGTACACGGACACGATCAGCAGTACGGAAGCCGCGGCAGCGCCATACACATAGGGCGGGATACGCAGACCGCCGTCGGTGGACCACGCTGGAAAGAGTTTTTTCCACCATGGTCGGGAGGCGAGGAGGTCCACCTCCTCGAGCCGTCGATTCAGGTGCGCCGCGAAATCCATCGGGGCTTTCACGCGCGGCATGGATCTGAGGTCTTCGATCAGCCGCAGCTGCTCGTCAGGCACCTGTTCATGTGCATTCCGGTGATCTTGGGAGTCAGGCATGGGAAACGCTGGAGCAATTAATCATGAATGTCTTTCAATAGTTCCTGGAGCTGCAGCCTGCCGCGGCTGATGCGTGATTTGACCGTGCCGATCGGCATGTCGATGATTTCCGCAATCTCTTCGTAGCTCAGCTCCTGTATGTCGCGCAGGATGACGGCTTCGCGAAAGACTTCGGGCAGTTTCTGCAGCGCATCCTGGATGCGCTCATAGACGATGCTGCTGTCGGCGGAGCGGTCGGGAAGGGGATCGCTGTCGTGCAGCGGCAGCGTGTACTCGTCGTTGTCATCCTTCTTCTGAACGAGCCGCGTGGTGTATTTCCTGTGTCCGCGCCTGAGCTCGCTTTTCGCCAGGTTTCCGGCGATCGTGTAAATCCATGTCGACACCTTTGCGATGGTCCTGTAGAGGTGTTTTTTCTTGTAGACACGGATGAAGGTGTCCTGCAGCACATCGGCGGCGTCGTCCATGCTTCCGGTGAAGCGGAAAATGAAGTTCATCAGGGGATCCTGAAATCGCTCCACGAGTATGTCGAACGCAACGCGCACATCACGCTGGAAAAGAAGCATGAGTTCTTCGTCCGAGAGCGTATCGAGTGTGGCACGGTCCAGGTTGCCACCTTCGATACGTTCTTGTACCTGAGCCTCGAGAGAATGTTCCTGCATTCCCGTCATAAAATTCCGTTGTTATCTGTTGTCATGACTGCGTCAGTTCGCTGACCAGACGGGTGACAGCGACCGATGGATCGATGGGGCCGGATTTGATCGCGAGGTCCGCTGCAAGAATATATTCAAAACAGCGTTCAAAGTAGACCGGATCGTTGAAGTTTTTCGCGTACCTGTTGAGATTTTCAACCTGCCAGCCCCAGATCAGTCCTACGGACCGGGCGTGTTCGTCGGTGGCGCGAGCAGGAATCGACAGGCTTCGCACCTGCCACAGATAGGTCATCTGCCGGGCGATCATACTCACCAGCATCAGCGGTTCCTCGGTCCCGAGAAGATGGAAGAGGATGTCATGTGCGGCGCGTCCATCGCGTGCCATGATGGCGTTGGTCAAGGCGAAGGCGTTGTACTGTTTCGATGCGCCCAGATGCAGGTACACATCATCCGGTTCCAGTGTCTGTCTGTCCGGGATCGCGGTGAGCAGTTTGTCGATCTCGGATGCGAGCTCACGGGTGTTGTTTCCCCGCAGCGCATGCATGATCGTGCAGGCCTCCGGTGTGATTCGCTTGCCCTGTCTCTGCAGTTCGTGAGTAATCCATTCCTGGGCCTCCCTGTCACGGAGCGCCTTGTATTCAACTGCGGCGGCGAGGGGAGGGGAGGCCTTTTCCATCTGGTTGACGGTGAAGAGGACGTCCGCCGTCGCGGTTTTTTTCGCGGGCGCTTTTTTTCGCCGCGACGGTTTGAGCGAAGCTGCACAGAGAATGAGCACGGTATCCGGGGATGGTTGCTGGACGTAGGAGGCGAGCACGGGCTTTTTCAGGAAAGCATCGGCCTCGCGTACCAGCACGACACGCTTTTCCGACATGAAAGGAAAGCCGTTCGCGGCGACGGTAACGTCCTCCGCCTGGTGATCGGTGCCCCGGAAGACGTCGTAATTGAAACTCGGATCTCCGTCACCGAGCGCAGCGGTGCGCAGCTCGTTCGCCCGCTGTTCGATGAGAAAATCCTCCTCCCCGTACAGCAGGTAGACGGGGAGGAAGGATCTACTTTCGATATGTCTGGCTAACTCTCTGTCAGTCAAGGTGTTGCCACGTCTTCTGAAGGGGAAATCTTACTTGATCGTCACCTTGTTCATCACCACATCGCTCTTCGGACGATCGCGGGAATCCGTCGGAACGGCTGCGATCTTGTCGACGGTATCCATACCGCTGATCACGCGTGCAAAAATCGTGTAACTCGGCGGGAGATTGTAGTCCTTGTGCATGATGAAGAACTGACTGCTGTTGGTGTTCGGGCCCCTGTTCGCCATTGCCATGATACCGCGTTTGTACCCGGTCTCATACAGGGGGGAATCCGCATCGATTTCGTCGTCAAAGCTTTTTCCGTAGATGCTTTCTCCACCGGAACCGGAGCCGGTGGGATCTCCACCCTGTATCATGAAGCCGCTGATCACGCGGTGGAACGTGACACCGTCGAAGTAGCCTTTCTTTGCGAGCTGTACGAAGTTTTCGACCGTTTTCGGGGCATCTTCCCGAAAGAACTCGATTTCAATCGTGCCATGATTGGTTTCGATGACGGCAATTTCCTTTTCCACGGAAGTTTCCTCCTTGTCTGTTGTCGCGTCGCCCGTCTGAGCGGTTGCGGATAGTGCGGCCAGCATCACCAGCAGCATTGTAAAAACGAAAAAACGGATGTTATTCATATATACCTCTCGGATATGGTTAAAGAAAATCGATTGCGAGTAATATGTATATCATGGTGCCGATCGCGATCCTGTAGACGATGAACAACAAGGTGCTGTGTGTTCGCAGGTACTGGAGCAGGAAGGCAATGGAAAGATAGCCCACGATGCCGGACACGGCAACAGCGACGAAGAGTGCGATGCCGAAATCACCGAAGAGCTGATCGCGCAGCTGATAGAGCTGGTACACTCCGCTGAGCGTGATGGCCGGGATGCTGAGCAGGAAGGAAAAGCGCGCGGCATCCTCCCGTTTGAGGTGGAGGAAGAGTCCGGCCGTGATCGTGGTACCGGAACGCGAAGCGCCGGGAATCAGTGCGAGGGCCTGTGCCAGTCCTATCAGCTGCGTGTCGAGCAGGCGCATCGATGTGATCTTCCGCCGGCGTTTCCCGATGTATTCAGCCGCGGCGAGGAGCATCGCGAGGACGATGAGGCTGCCGGCCACGACATGCAGGGAGCGCAGATCCGTTTCGATCACGTCTTTGAACAAAAGGCCAAAGACGCCGATGGGAATGGTCCCGAACATGATCCACCATGCCATGCGCGCCTCTTCGTTTTCGAAGGGCCGGAGACGGATGATCGAGCGGAGGAAAGCGCGTCCCAGCGTTGCGATGTCCTGTCGGAAATACACGAAGACCGCGATCAGCGTCCCGATTTGCGTCACCGCGGTGAACGCGACTCCCGGATCGTCCCACCCGAGAAGGGCCGGCACGATGCGCAGATGCGCAGTGCTGCTGATGGGCAGGAACTCGGTCAGTCCCTGCACGATTCCCAGGACGATCGCTTCGAACAGATTCATGAGGCGCTGGTATCCGGTGCGCTTTCTTCAATATCGATCGTCTGTTTGCTGTTGAGGGCATCGAGGATGCGGAAGGTGCTGCGTGTCGTGCGCATCAGGCTCTCGATGGAAATGACCGGTGCGCTCTTCCGCCGGATGGCGTCCATGAACGCGATGACTTCATTGCGATGCCCCTTGTCGCCGCTGCCTTTTTTCCGCGTCAATTTCCCGTTCCGCGCCAGCGTGAGCGACTGGAAATTGTCCATGACGGCAGTGGAGCCACCGGAGGACATGATGATGCGTTCCTTGGGGATGGCGCCGTCGCCATTGGCGACGTAGGTGATCACGCCTACTGAACCGTCGGTCATGCGCAGGGTGATATTCACGTTGTCGTAGTTTGTGACGGCCTCGTTGTCCGAGGAAATGCATTCCGCGCTGACGCGTTGCGGCAGTGCCCCGGTCAGGTACTGGAGGGTGTCTATGAAGTGACACACTTCGCCGACGATGCGTCCGCCGCCGTCAGACGGGTGCTGCGTCCAGTGATCTTTTGGAAGGAAGCCGGCGTTGACGTAGTAGTGGATGACCGCGGGTTCGCGCACTTCGGTGAAGAATTTTCGCATGTCCACGACCAGCGGAGCAAAACGCCGGTTGAAGCCGACCATCAGGTGCAGTTTTCCACCGATTTCGGTGTGTTCGAGCATGAGCCTTTCGATGGGGCGCAGTTCCTCCTCGCTGAGCGCGAGCGGTTTCTCGACGAAGACATGCTTCCCGTGCCGCAGGGCTTCGAAGGTGTACGGTGCATGCTCCCCGTGCCGCGTTGCGATGAACACGGTCCCGATAGTCTCGTCATGCAGCACCTCGTCCGCATTGGTGGTCGACGTCTTGAACGCGAACTTGTTCCTCATGTCCGCACCGGTGAGCCCACTGCGATTGCAGACGGATTCGAGTGTGACGTCGCTCATTTCCTTGAGGTGAGGGAGGAGAAAACCGGAAGCGAAGCTGCCGGCACCGATGAAACCGAGTGTCAGCGAACTCCGTTTCGGAGAAATGGCGGGTGCCGCGACGCGTTCCTCCCTGTGAGAGAGGGCCTTGAGTTCTTTTTCATCGAGGTCGTCATACGAAATGACGATGCCGACGTAGGGGACTGTTTTTTCTCCTTCGATCATTTCGTATGCCCGCAGGGCCTCGTCCGCGGTGAAACGATGTGTCGTGAGGATGTCGGTATCGATCCGTCCCTGTGCGAGAAGCGCAAGGTAGGCCTGCATGTTGCGGTTCTCCGTCCAGCGCACGAAGCCGATAGGATAATCGTGTCCTTCCTCCTCGTACTCGCTGTCATATCGGCCGGGACCGTAGGAACGCGACATGCGGATATCGATTTCCTTCATGTAGAAGGGTCCGCGGGGAATCTGCATGCTCGCTGCGCCGACGACGACGACACGTCCGCGTTCGCGCGTTATGCGTCCGGCCAGCTCTATCGGATCGTTGCTGCTCGTTCCGGCAGTGATGATGACCGCATCAGCGCCATGACCGCCGCTGAGCGACTGAACCACGGATTCGATCGGATCGACGTTGCGGTTGAGCGCGACGTCCGCCCCGGACTGTTTTGCCAGTCCGATGGCTTCGGGATCGAGATCGACGCCGACCACGCGGCAGCCGTTCGCCTTGAGAAGCTGCACGGTAAACTGTCCGAGCAGTCCGAGTCCGATCACCACCACGGTCTCTCCGAGCGTGGGTTCGGTCTGCCGGACTCCCTGGAGCGCGATGGATGCAACGGTCGTATAGGCGGCGGACTCCATGGAGACGCCATCGGGGATACGTGCGACCAGGTTGCGGGGCACGGCGATCACATCGCTGTGCAGGGCGTAATCCGCGCCACCACAGGCGACGCGGTCCCCGACCTCAATATCCTGCACGCAGTCGTCAACCGCGAGCACGATGCCCGCGCTGCTGTAACCGAGTCCGGCGTAGGAATCGAGCTTGCTCATGACGCGCCTGTACGTGCGCCCGAGGCCGTTGCGGCGCATTTCCTCGACGACCTTGCGCACTTCGTCGGGCTGACTGCGTGCGCGCTGCATGAGCGAGGATTTCCGCGAATCGACGGAGGTTTTTTCCGTTCCCGCACTGATGACGGAGAAATAATTCTTTACCAGTATCATGCCCCTGCCCGGTGAGGGAGGAGGCACATCGGCCACTTTCATGGCCCCTGACTTGATATGCTGTGCAATCTGTTTCATTGTCAAAACTTACGATTCTGGTGCTTTTTTTCCTATACAAAACGGCCCCGCCGGGGGGGCCGTTGCCGCTCTTCGATCGTGAAAAAGTCCTGTTCAGTGCTTCGGTGATCGTCCGCGACGCGAATTACCGAGAATGCGACGGATCTCCCGTGCGAAGTGGTGTTCGAAGAGCACGAGCTTCGCGATCTGCTGAGCGCTGAGGAAATCGGAAAGAGATCGGAGGTACTCATGCTTTCGCTTGATCGACGTCACCGACAACTGCTCGAGTTTTTCCAGCGTGGCGCGAAGCGTGGCCGCTTCCGCTTCATCCTCGACCTGCGTGCGGAGTTGCTCGAGCAGATACTCCCGTTTTTCCCGTTCCTTCTCCTCTTCGCGGCGGAAGTCCTTCTCGCGGACAGTCAGTCGCACGGCCTGCTCTTCCGTCAGGTCGAGCGCCTCCACCATTTTCAGACGCCGCAGCTCAGCAAGTCGTTCGCGTGGCTTTCCGTCCGGGGGACCGAGCTGGGCGTACATCGGAAGGGAGAAGAGCGCGAGCAGCAGGAGGGTAAATATGCGATTCAGTTTCATGTTCATGATGGCCTCACGGTACGTCATTGTCTTGAATTTCTAATGCAGAAGCCAGGAGGGCGATGTCTTCGTCACTGATTGCGTCGATGACCGCTTCTGTCGAAAAGTACTCCATGGTCGCGGACACGATTGCATCGTAGCCGATATCATCCACCAGCGCGCTGCGCAGCTCCCGGTTTGCAACGGAGTCTGCAGGAATGAGTGTTTCTCCCTGCTGTCCCGGAACGAAGGTGTTGTCTCCTCCATCAATATCGGTTATCGTGATATCCGCGATCGCGATGCCGGCAACATCCTCCGGTGCGATGCCACGGAGTTCGTCATACTCAATGGTCACGGCGTACGCCGGGGCGGCAGGCGCCGGGGCGGAATCGGGAGCTGGTCCGCCCGGGCGAATCAGGAACCAGATGGCGACCACGGCCAGGAGCGTAGCTGCGACCGGAAGCAGGACAGCGAGACGTGCGGGAACAGGACGGTGCATACTGTCCCGCCTGTCAATTTCGGCGTTCAGTGCGACGGAGAAGCGTCCCCAGTCGATCTGCTCCTGTTCTTCGCGTGCGACGGGCAGCTGCTGCTGCAGCAGGGGACGCAATTGCTCGAGCGCCCGCGAACACGCGCGGCAGGACGCGAGATGCGGACGGATTGCGTCTACCTCGGCTTCGGAGAGCTTCCCGTCCAGGTAGTCCGGGATGCGTAAGCGAATGAAATCACATGTGCGCTTTGACATAACGGTCAATTTTCCTGACGGCGTGATGATAATTCGCCTTCAGGCCTCCGACGGATGTTTCAAGAATCGTGGAAATATTTTCGTACGGGAGTTCCTCGAAATAGCGCAGGACGAAGACCGCGCGCTGTTTCTCGGGGAGCGTTTCAACGGCCCGTGCAATGAGTTTTCGCATTTCGAGTCGCTCGAGGTCTTCATCTGCATCCGCGCTCTCGTCTGCGATCGTTTCCTCCCTGTCGCTCAGGGAAAAGAAGCTGCGCACGCGGGATTTGCGGATATGGTTGAGGCTGAGATTCACTGCGATGCGATACAGCCAGGTGAAGACTTTCGCGTCGCCGCGGAAACGGTCGAGTTTTTCATACGCCCGGATAAACACTTCCTGTGTCAGGTCCAGCGCGTCATCGTGATCACGTATCATCCGGCGAATGACCCAGTAAATCCGTTCCTGATGGAGTCGGACCAGCTGGTTGAAGGCGGAGCGGTCGCCGGCACGGCTGCCCTCGACTATGTGATCCTCGCTCTGTTCCTTGTTCATACGCGGCAAATTACGTATTTCACGCCACGGATCCGATGCTATGAGGTGTTCGCTGTGAGGCATTGTTTGCATTTTGACACGGTGATCGATGCGCGGTTTAACAGCGTAACGGTATCTCGGTCCGACCCGTGATCATATTGCTCGATCCCGCTGATTTTCCTATACTGAGCAGTTGAACCGGCCGAGAGGTCCGTTTCCCAGGGTTTTTTGACATCATCGGATTATCATGAATTACAAACGCATCCTCGTCACTTCCGCACTTCCCTATGCCAACGGCGCGATTCATTTTGGCCACCTTGCCGGTGCCTATCTCCCGGCCGACATGTATGTCCGTTATCAGCGTCTTCGCGGAAAAGATGTGCTGTTCATCTGCGGTTCCGACGAGCATGGCGTCAGTATCCTGATCTCCTCGCAGAAAGAGGGTGTGGAGCCCCGTGATATCATTGACCGCTATCATGAGCGCAACAGGCGCGCCTTCGAACGTGTGGGCATGAGTTTCGACAACTATTCACGTACTTCGGCGACGGTGCATCATGAAACGGCGCAGCAGTGGTTTCTCGATTTCAAGCGGAAAGGTATACTGAAGGAAAGTACTGAACAGCAGCTTTTCGACCCGAAAGCCGGCATGTTCCTGCCGGACCGCTTCGTGATAGGTACCTGTCCCCACTGTGCATATGATCGCGCCTACGGCGATCAGTGCGAGAACTGCAGCAAGTATTATGAGCAGACCGAGCTGCTGAACCCGAAAAGTCTGCTCAGCGACGCCGAACCGGTCATTCGCGACGCACGCCACTGGCATTTCCCCCTCGGAGATTTTCAGCAGAAACTCGAGCAGTAC
>JAVVFP010000037.1:0-12502 GCA_032250495.1 Bacteroidota bacterium
GTCGGTGCGGCTGCGCGTGACATTCATTTCCTACATGTGCATGGGATCAGGCCAGGTCGGGCAACAGTTGATGTTGATTTCGCTCTCCTCGCGCCATCCTGGGATGCGTTCAACGATGTGATGACGGATATAACTCGTGACAAGGGATATACCCGTGACGAGAAGCTGCAGCACCGGGCGCATTCCGCTTCCGGGGTCATGTTCGACCTGATCCCATTTGGTGCTATCGAGGAGCCGGGGAGAGAGATCAGATGGCCTCCGGATTTCGATCATGTAATGTCGACCGTAGAGTTCCAGGACGCTCTGGATGCGGCTCAGGTCTGTCGAATCAGAGAGCGGCCACTTCTTGAAATTCGGATCGCCTCGATTCCGGGATTGGCGGTGCTCAAGCTGATTGCCTGGGCAGACCACTTCCCCAGTCGCGCAAAGGACGCGATGGATCTCCAGTACTTGCTCAGGAACTATGATGCCGGACAATATGATCGGCTTTTCTCCGAGGAGGAGAATATTGTTGCACTCGCCACCTCCCAATATGAAATGGCCGTTGCCCGATTGTTGGGAAGAGATGTCGGGAGGATGGTTACCGCTCCGACACGGCAGGTGGTGCGAGAGATTTTGGAAGCAGAGATGAATATTGACGGCCAAATGCGACTGGTGAGCGATATGCTGATCGGTTCCGAGGACGGAGCGGACGTGGTTTTGGGGCTCTTGAAAGAGTTCCGAAATGGGCTCAATGATGAGGTGAGCGAGAGGTAGTAATCCGTTCTCGAATCAGATCGGCAAACGGCTTTCAGAGCGAAATTTTCTCGTTCCATCGGTCTCGCGGGCGCGCTATTCCGTACTCCGGTCGAACTGCAGCAGCAGCTGCGTGCTGCGGTCGGGATGTTGCTCGAGGCCCTGGAACTTGAGGCCGGCGAAGCGGCGGTCGAGGCTTTCGAGACTGATCCACTGTCCCTCGGTGTCGGCCACGGCGCCGATCTCGATGCCCAGCATGGCGAAGGCGTCCTCGACGGTGTAAATGCCGTTGAGGTGACAGATCAGGATTTCCGGCAGGGCGCCGGCCGTCTCGTCGGGGAAAAAGACTTCCACCGAGTCGCAGATGCCGTAGTCATGCACCACCGGACGTCCGGCGGAGAAGCTGACATACTGGCGGCCGAAATCTTCGAAGGTCATCTCGTACCAGCGGCCGATGTCCACGCGCAGTCCCTCGTCGGGCTGCACGGGCGTCAGATCGACGCCGCCGCTTTCCGTTGTCGCGGTCGTATCGGTCCCGGGACCTTTCTCTTCGTGTGACTGGCACGCGGAGAGACTCATCAGCAGTGCCAGCGCGCAGGCGCCGGCCATCAGGCGAAGTGTGTTCATTTCCTCATTGCCTCGTATACGAGTTCTGCGATATCCCTCACTTCCACTTCCTCCTGCTTTCCTTTCTCCTTCACACCGTCGGTCATCATCGTCATGCAGAACGGACAGGCGGAGGCGACGGTGTCCGCGCCCGTGGCGAGGGCTTCTTCCGTCCGTTCTATGTTCACGCGCTTGCCCTCGGTCTCTTCCATGAACATCTGCGCGCCGCCGGCTCCGCAGCAGAAGCCGCGGTCGCGGTTGCGTTCCATTTCCGTGAGCTCCACGCCCGGAATCTGCGCGATGGCGTTGCGCGGTTCGTCGTAAATGTCGTTGTAGCGTCCGAGATAACAGCTGTCGTGGAAAGTCACCTTTCCCGGCAGCGCGCTTTCGAGATGGATGTAGCCCTGGTCGATGAGCCTGTTGACCAGGTCGGAATGGTGTATCACCTCGTACTTGCCGCCGAACTGCGGGAATTCGTTTTTGATGGAATGGAAGCAGTGGGGACAGGCGGTGACGATGTGCTTCACCTTGTACGCGTTGAGCTTTTCGATGTTGTCGACCATCAGCATCTGCGCGAGGTACTCGTTTCCGGCGCGGCGGGCGGCGTCGCCGTTGCACTTCTCCTCCTTGCCGAGGATGGCGAAACGCAGGCCGGCCTTTTTCATGATATGCGCCAGGGCGACGGACACTTTCTTGTAGCGCGCGTCGAAGCTGCCGGCGCAGCCCACCCAGAACAGGTAATCGATTTCCTCGGCGCTGCCCAGTTCCGAAAGCTGCGGGATGTCCAGTCCCTCGGCCCAGGCGGCGCGGTCCTCGGGCGAGAACTGCCAGGGCGCGAAGTTGTTCTCCAGGTTGCGGAACAACACCTGCAGCTGCTCGGGGAACTCGCCCTCGGTCAGCGCCAGGTGCCGGCGCAGGTCCACGATTTCGTCCACGTGCTCGATCATCACGGGACATTCCTGCACGCAGGCGCGGCAGGTGGTGCAGGCCCACAGCTCCTGCGGGGTGATGAAGTCATGCAGCAGCTGCTTCTGCAGCGCGGGATCGTCGGTGACGCCGCGCGCCACGAGCGGCGCCTTCTGCTCGAAACGCGTGCGCGTGTCGACGATGATTTTCTTCGGGGAAAGCAGCTTGCCTGTGAGATGGGCGGGACATACCGCGGTGCAGCGGCCGCAGTGCGTGCAGGTGTAGCTGTCGAACAGTTGCTTCCAGGTCAGATCCTCGATGTCCGACGCCCCGAACTTCTCGGCGGTTTCGTCCTCGAGATCCAGCGGCTTGAGCGCGCCGTCGCCTTCCGCGCGGATGCCCTGGTTGCTGAAGTACACGTTGGGAATGGAGGTGATGACGTGGAAATGCTTCGAGTACGGCAGGAAGTTCAGGAAACCCAGCACCAGCACGATGTGTATCCACCACGCGATTTCGAACAGCAGCTCCGTGCCGCCGCCCGGCGCAAACCAGCCGGCCACGGCCGCGCTCACCGGACGCCAGGCGCCGGCGAATTCCGCTCCCTCGCCGAGGGCGATGCGCGTGCCGTTCTGCACGAACATGGAAATCATGATCAGCGCGATGGTGATCAGGATGAAGGTGGCGTCCATCTGCGACGGGGTGTCCAGCTCGCGCAGACGCTTGGGTCCTGCCACATGGCGGCGGAACAGCGCGATGAGCACGGCGGCCAGCACCACCATGGCGATCAGGTCCGTCCCCAGCGCGATCACGCTGTAGACGGGACCGAGGAAGGACAGCGAGAAGCCCGGGATCAGTCCCTCGCCGATGGATTCGAGCACCGCCAGCAACAGGATGACAAAACCCCAGAAAATGCCGGCGTGTATCGGTCCCTGCACCGGGTCGCGCAGGATTTTCGTCTGCCCGAAGGCGATCGCCAGCACGTTGCTGATGCGCTTGTCGAAGTGGTCGAAGCGGTTCTCGGGCTTGCCGAGTTTCAAATAGCCGAAGACCTTGCGCGCCGTGTATCCGAAGACGCCGAAGGCGGTGACAAGGACAAAAAGGAAAACGATGTTCTTGATTTCCATGTGGATGTATCCGTCAGATGAGACTTTGCGGGAAGGACGCCGAATGGGTCAGCATGTCTGAAATTACGGAACGCGGGGCAGAGTAACAAAGGCGGGAAACGCGACAGGGTCCCTCGCGGGACCCTGTCGGAAAGGAAATCAGACCGGAATGCGCATCAGCGCAGCAGGCGCATCAGCGCAGCACCTGCATGATGCGGCTGCCGACCATGGTCGCGCCGTCGAAAAGCTGGTAATAGTACGTTCCCGGACGGTAATCCCCGGTGGGAATGTGCAGCTGCGCGGTGTTGGCGGGCACGCGGCGGCTGTCGACGAGTCGTCCCACCTGGTCGTACACGCGCAGCGTGCGCTCGCGCGGCGCGGCGTCGAGGGGAATGACGGTCTGCGCTCCTGCCGGATTCGGGTAGTTCTGTCCGAGTGACAGCGTGCGCACCGCGGCGTCGTATTCCACCGACGAGATAATACCGTGGAACCACTGCCAGGTCAGCGTCATGATTTCGTTACGCACGTCGGCGTCCGCCACCTGCTCGAGACCGAAGCCCAGGTACACGGTTTTGAAGTCGTTCTTCGCGCCGCGGATGGCGGCCACTTTCTCGGTGTCGCCGTTGTAGTAGGCGATGGACACGCCCTGCGGGGTGGGACGAATGACGTCGGGGTAGAAATAGTCCACGTTCTGCGAACTCTTGCCGTACACGTTCTGCAGCGCAGAGGATTCGGTACCGCCGAAGACCAGGTCCTCGGCCGCAAAACTCACGCTGGCGTTCGCGCCGTCGCCGTCCTCGTTCCAGTTGGCGAAGAGATAGGTGCGGTAGAAGGCGCGCGCGGCGGAAGTGCCGTGTCCGTTGGGATCGAACACGTCCCAGCCCACGTCCTGTCCCGCAAGCAGCAGATTGCCGCCCTCGCCGAGGAAGCCCAGCATGGCACGGGAGAAATTGTCCGGCAGGGCGGGGAAGGTCCATCCCACGTTGAAATAGAGGTGCTCGACCTCGTCGAGCATGCCCGCCTCGAAGGCGCGCATGAAGGTGCTCAGCGAGGTGGCGGCATGCGTGCTGCTCCCCGCGGCGGCGAGGCCGTCGAGGTAGGCCGATTCGAAGTCCTTCGTCGCCATTTCGCCCTCGGCGCCCCAGCTGTTGTCGTTGTTGATGACGATGTCGGTAACGCCGGCGATGACACCGAAGCCGAGCATCTGCGCGCTCAGTTCGCTGTCGTCGAGGGACTGCATGGTGAGCGTGTAGTCGGCGAGGCCGGGTTCGTCGCCCACGGTGACCGTCACGGTCACGGGCATTGATCCGCCGGCGGGCACCAGCACGTCGGCTTCGCCGGTGTACGTGCCGCCGTCGACCGCGTATTCCACCGCCCAGTCACCCGGCTGTCCGCCCGCGATACTGAGGCGCACGTTCGCGTCATCCGCGCCGAGGTTGTCGACGCGCGCCTGGAAGGTGGTCGCGCCCTGCGCCGCGCCTTTCTTGAACTGCGCGTCGTCCATGACCAGCTCCACCATCGGGAGGAAGGCCGCGCCGGCGTTGATCACTTCGTTCGAACTCTCGGACTGCACCCACACCACGGCGCTGATTTTCGTGGTGTCCCATTCCGCCGTGTTCAGATCGTATGTCCATGAGAGATCGGTCGATTCGCCGATGGTGGCGGGCGTAAAGCTCTCGCCTTCGGCGGTGTTGAGGAAGTTGCGGAACACGTTCGGGAAGTCCGTTTCCCCGTTCGACCCCGGCGGCGTGGCGTAGCTGATGTCGGCTTCGAGCACGGCCACGCGCACGCGCAGTCCGGCCGTGGCCACCTGTCCGAGCGTGCTGATTTTCGCCTCAACCGTGCGCGTTGTGCCGTTCGAGCTTTCCGAAACGGTGATGCGCAGGGGACTGCTGGTGGCGATGACGCGGTTCATGATGTCCTGTGTGACGCTCGTGGGACTGCCGCTGTGCGCGTTGCCCTGCAGCACCATGGTAGGAACGCCCGAGACGTTGTAGACACGCACGCGGGCGTCGACTTCCTCTTTATTGTAGGCGTTCATCGGGTCGCGTCCGGGCCACACCGTGTGATAGGCCATGTGAATGTAGTTGCCCTTGTTCTTGTCCATGATGTTCGCCTGGAACACCGGGTTCTGCGAGGCGCAGGGACCGCAGCTGGCATTGGTGAAATGCTCGAAAAAGGCGATGCGCCGCGCCTGCGCGGAGGCGTCCTCGGTCGGGAAGAGCGCAAGTACAAAAAGGGAAAGGAGAAACAGTTGTTTCATGGCGGGAGTCCGTTTTGTGAGCGGATGGCTGAGAAGAAAATAAAGTGGGAAAAAAAGCGCATTCCGTCAAGGGAGAACGCGGCGGAAGGATACGTCTGCATGCCGGGAAATCAGCGCACGGGTGTGACGCGGTATCCTTTTTCGCGGAGCAGGGTGATGAGGCCGTCCTTGCCCGGAAGGTGTCCCGCGCCCACCGCGAAGAACGTCGGCATGCGCCGCAGCTGCCGCGTCATGCGCGGAATCCAGCGGTGATTGCGGTCGCGCAGCAGCGCCGCGTCGTAGCGGCCGTATTCCACGGTGGAGTTTTCGACGAAGGCGCGCAGTCCCTCGAGATCCCCCGCCGCGTACAGCGTCGCCAGGCGGCGGAACTCCGCGCGGGTGCTGTCCATGTGATCCACCATTTCCAGCACCATGTCCGCCTGCTTCTGCATCGGAATGCTGCTGAAGGCGTCCAGCTGTTCGGCAGGCGTCTCGATGCCGATCACTTCCTTGTCCTGCCGCGCGGCCATGGCCATGAAAATCTCTTCGTACGAGGTCGGTTTGCAGCCGAGCACCTTGCCGATGAGCAGGCCGAAGAGAAACATCGGGCGCATCTGCTTCATCGGTTCCAGCGCCATTCCGACCGAGTCGCGCAGCCAGGTGTCCAGTCGCGTATAATCCTCCTCGCTGAACAGGTCGCGCAGCGTGCTGTCGTTCGGCATGAAGGAGATGTGTCCCATTTCCACCATGAGGGCCGGATCGTCGAGATCCAGTTCCAGCGCCACCTGCCCGCAGGTGTCCACCGCCGCGATCACGGCGGGGGAGAGCTCGGCCTCCTCCCTGCACAGCGCGTGTATGGTGCCAAAGAGATAGGAGGGAGCGGGGAGCTCCTTTCCCTCGATTTTCCAGAGCAGGCTCTGCGCCGGCAGCGCCGGGGCGAGCAGGGGGAGAAGCAGCGAAAGGAAAAGAAAGCGTTTCATGCGGTACGGGGGAGATATTTTTGAATTTTCGGAAAAATCTGCCGTGACGGGCAAGTACTTGCCAACAGTTGAGTAATTATTACCGACACGGTGAATTACTTGCCAAGAGTTGAGTAAATATTGCCGTCGCGGGGAATTACTCGCCAACAGTTGAGTAAATATTGCCGTCGCGGGGAATTACTCGTCACGGATGGGAAATAATTCCCGGCAGGCGCTTCAACACGCGTGGACGCCCGCTTGTTCCATCCTGTCGTCGCTGCGCAGCGTCAGGGGATGCGGAAGACGAAGCCGTCCACCCCCTGCTCTTTCATGGTCTTGAGCTTCCAGCGGGCGGAGGCCTCGCTGTCGTAGGCGCCGACGACGAGACGGTGCACCAGTCGTCCTTTCACCGTGGCCATCTGCACGAAGACGTTGTCGATGTCGCGCGCGCGCAGGCGGTCGAGGTAGCGGATGAGGTTTTCCATTTTCTCGAAGGAGGCGATCTGCACGCCCCAGCCGCTGAGTTTCTCGCGCTTCATGCTCACCGCGTAGTATTCGACGTTGCCCTTGGATTTCTCGTGATCGGCCCTGCCGTCGTCGCCGAGCACCTCGACTTTCACACGGGCGGTGCCGCTTTTGATCATGTCGATTTTCGCCGCGGCGCCGCGCGAGAGGTCGATGATGCGTCCCTTGCGAAAGGGACCGTAGTCGTTGATGCGCACGTCCACCGCCTTGCCGTTGTCGAGATTGGTGACGCGCACCTTGGTGCCGAAGGGAATGGTTTTGTGCGCCGCGGTCATGGCCCACATGTTGAAGCGCTCACCGTTGGCGGTTTTTCGTCCGTGGAATTTCTTCCCGTAATACGAGGCCCGGCCGGTCTGCGAAAAGCCGCTCTGTGCGGTGAGGGGGTGTATGGTGAAAAGCAGCGCCGCGAAAGCGAAAAGCAGCAGGGCTGCGGGAGTTCTCATCATGGCATACCGTTGTTGGTCATTGCGATACGGTGGTTGAAAATACCCTTCCTATGCTTTTCTCCCAAGAAATCCTGATATTATTCGAAAGCAGACACAGCGATATGACGGTGATATGACAAAGAAACGCAAGAGTGGAAAAGACAATACTCCGCGGCAGGGCGGTATCGGCGCCGTGGTGCTCATAGCGGGCGGCGTGCTGTTCACGGTGGCCATTCTCTACGCGTTCGGGGCATTTTCCTTCCTCGAAGGCAACGGCCGCGCCGAACGCGAAGATCCGCCCGCCAGCAGCTACGAACCGGAAAGCGAATGGCTCAGGCGGACCTATGCCATCGACGCGCAGTTCCACAAGGTGTATACCGCCGGCTGGGAGGGCGCGAACGGCGCCATCGGCGACGCGCATCTCTTCGCCGTCACCGGCGACAGCGCGCTGTACCGCTTCCACCTCCAGGAGCATCCCATGCGCGATCTCTTCAACGGCACCTGGGTGGACGACCGCGCCTGGGCGGCGCTGGCGGAGATGTACTGGTGGGATTTCCTCGGCCGCAATCGCGACGACCTGGTCGAATCCGCCGAAATCCGCTACGTCGAGGCCAGGATGCAGGGACGACTCTCCGCCCACGAGGGCTACTGGAGCTGGTACAACTGGCCACCGCAGTCCGAGGTGCGCGACCAGATTTTCACCAACAGCAACATGAACCAGATGGTCACCGTCGCCTGCTGGCTGTACGAGGCCACCGGGAAACGGGAATATCTCGACGAGGCATTGAAAGTCTGGAACGGGGACGGCGAGACACCCGGCATCGAACAAACGCTCTATAAGGGCGAAGGACGCTGGGAGGGCGCGCGCGGACCGGCCGCCTTCGGCAAGCAGCTGCCCTGGGAAGGGGCCTCCTACTGTTCGATCGGCGCCGCGCTCTACCGCGTCACCAGCGACGAAAAATACCGCGACATCGCCGTGGCCACGGCCCGCCGCATCATGGATCCGGAAACGGGCTGGGTGGATCCCGAACATTTCTACCAGCTGCGCATGGACGGCAACGGGGCCTTCGTGCATTTCATCCTCGACGCCTACATGATCGCGCCCGATGCGCTGCCGGACATTCCCACCAAGGTCGAGCGCATGCTCGAGCACGTGTGGACCAACCATTTCGGCAAGGCCCGCGTCACGCTGCACCGCAGCTCCGACCACGGCATACGCAACGGATGGAACCCGGGGGGTGGGGAAGACGGTTATGGTGTGGACGAAGTCGGCACCGTCCATCCGCAGTCCCAGGCCGTCCGCGCCTTCGGCGTGTTCTGCTACGTGCTGGACCGCTACGTGAACAACAACGCTGCACGCTGACCGCACTTCGTATCCGCCGGGAGCAGCGCGCGCGTACCTGAAAGGACCTGCGGCGCCACGGCGGACAGTGAAACGCAGCATCAGTCACGGCGCAGAGAAACGCAGCCATGGATTTCGTAACACAGGTCACGCTCGGCGGCGCGGTGGGACAGGCCACCATGAACCGCGAACTCGGCAACAAGGCCGTGCTCTGGGGCATGCTCGCCGGCGCCCTGCCGGATCTCGACGTGCTGGCGTATCCGCTCATGGACCCGGTCACACAGCTGACCTGGCATCGCGGCATATCGCACAGCATACTGCTCACCGTCGTGCTCACCCCGCTGCTGGGCTGGCTGATCTCCCGCGTGCACCGGCGGGAGGTGACCGTGGAAAAAGCCGCCCTGTTTACTTTCCTCGCCATCGGCAGCCACATACTCATCGACCTGCTCACCGTCTACGGCACGCAGATACTCGCGCCCTTTTCCGACCGGCAGTTCGAGTGGGGCGTGCTCTTCATCATCGACCCGCTTTTCACCCTGCCCCTGCTGTTTTTCCTGATTCTCTCGCTCTTCCCCGGCGAAGTGCGCGCCAAGCTCTTCCGCAACGCCATCGGCATCATCCTCGCCACGGCCTATGTCATCGTGGCGCTGCTGTTCAAGTTCAGCGCGGTGGACAGTTTCGAGCGGGCGTTGGAGCGGCAGGATATCACGCCCGAACGCATGATGGTCTCCTCCACGCCCTTCAACACCGTGCTCTGGCGCGCGGTGGCGGAAACGCAGGACGGCTACTGGATCGGCTATCATTCCCTGCTGGATGAGTCGGCGGAGATTCCCTTCTGCTTCGTGCCGCGCAACGATCACCTGCTGCGCGGCGTCGAGGATCAGCGCGCCATCGAGACGCTGCGCTGGTTTTCGGAGGACTGGTACAGCGTACAGCAGACGCCCGAGGGCGCGCTGTATTTCCGCGACCTGCGTTTCGGCGACATGGACATGGGCATGCCCGCGCACAGCTTCGGCATGGGCCCCCCGCGCGATCTCGCCTTCACCTTCACCTTCGCCCTGCTCGAAAGCGGGGGCACCGGGACGGAGCGGCTGACCCTGCGGCAGGAATTCCCGGAACCGGAGGGCTACGGCGAAATCCTCGAAGTGCTCTGGGAGCGCATCAAGGGACGCAAGGCCCAGGTGCCGGGATTGCCCGTGGTGGAATGAGCCAATAAGAATGCTGGGGGGAGCTTTGCAGGGAAATCAGGTGCTCGCGACGAGGACGCAGTCGGTCTGTTCGACGTCGAAGGGATGGAAATCGAGTCCCCCGTACACTCCCACAGAGGCAAAGCCCGCCGTTTGCGCCGCTTCCACCAGGTCACGGTCGGTGAAAGGCTGCAGCCGCGTGCTGCGCAGGGTGTGTCCGGGCGGAGTATCTGCGTCGATGGTGAGAATGTTGAACTGCAGGGCGTCGTCGAGGAAGTCGTAGAAACGCACGATGGTGCGGGACTCCTCGCGGCGGATGTTGACGATGCGCTCACGGGCGGAGAGCACGCGGCGGTAGTTGAGCAGCTGCAGCAGCACATGTCCCCCGGGCGCCAGCAGCGCGCGCCAGTGCGCGAGCACGGCGGCGAGGGCGGCGCGCGAAGGGAGATGCGGGATGGAATTCCCGAGACAGAGCAGAAGGTCGGCCGCTTCGCCGGCCAGCGGCGCGAGGAAATCGCCGTGCACGAAGCGCACGGTCGCCCCGAGGCGGTCGGCTTGAGCCTGCGCGCGCGCGAGCATTCCCGCGGAGAGGTCCACCCCCGTCACCGCGCAGCCGAGCTGCGCCAGCGCCACCGCGTGCACGCCTGTCCCGCAGCCCATGTCCACCACATTCGTGGCGGGCAGGCGGCCGAGCACGTTTTGCAGCACGGCTTTCTGTTTTTCGAGTCGCGAGTCGAACTGCGTCATCGCGTCGTAATCCGGCGCAAGGTCGTCGTAGAACTGTTCGGGTGTGAGCATGGGGACAAGTTGCGAATCTGCGGGATCACGCGCAAGCGCATGGGCGGCGCATGCTTGTCCTGCACCCCGCGTCTGGGTATATTTCCCTGATAATGCAGTTACAGACGCCATCTATGAAATCGTTTATTCCGCCCGTATTATCTGCCGTTCTGCTCGCCCTGCTGCTTTCCGCCTGTGGTCCTTCGGTGTATTACGTCAGGCCGCCGGACTGGAAGGACGCCTTCGCGCGTGATTCGGCCATCGCCTCCTACCGCGAGGTACTGCGCGACGTCACCGTCTTCGTCGATCCCGGCCACGGGGGAGAGGACCGCGACGGCATCGGTCCGGGAGAGGACGTGGTCGAGGCCGACGTCAACCTTCGCGTGGCGCTGACGCTGCGCGACTACCTGAAAAAGGCCGGGGCCAACGTCATGCTCTCGCGCGAAACGGACAAGACCGTGCCGCTCGAAGCGCGCGCGCAGCAGGCCAACGCCAACAACGCCGACATTTTCGTTTCCATTCATCACAACGCCGCCGGCAATCCCTACACGAATTACACGGCGACGTTCTATCACTCGCGTCCGGGAGAAATGGGCTACGCTCCCTCGAGCAGGGACCTGGCGAAGTACATTCAGCGCGACCTGTCCTATGTCATGGGCAATCCCGGTCCGCTGGCCTCCTTCGATGGCACGATGTCCGATTACCTGCTCTATCCCGGCAAGGGCTTCTCCGTGCTGCGCAACACCACGATGACGGCCGCGCTGGTGGAATGCGGCTTTTTCACCAGTGCCTACGAGGAGCAGCGCCTCAAGCTGCCGGAGTTCAACGACATCCAGGCCTGGGGCATATTCCGCGGCATCGGCAAGTACTTCGAGGCCGGTATTCCGCGCCTGGCCTACATCTCCCCGCGCGTGTTCAAGGAAAACACACCGAAAATCGAGATACAGGTGCGTGACCGCGCCGACATCATCGACGAGAGCATCCTCGTCTATATAGATGGCAGCGAGCAGGGCTTCACATTCAACCGGAAAACCGGGAAGATCACCGTCAGTCCCTTCGCCGAACTCTCGCAGGGCTATCATCACCTGACCGCGCAGGTGCGCAACAGCAACGGTAATTCCTCGGCGCCCTTCGAGCTGTATTTCGCCGTGGGCAATCCCCCGGTGCAGCTGCGCTCCACCGCCGATCCGGCCATCGTGCCGCCCGACCGCAGCGCCTTCAGCATGGTGACCATACTCGCGCTCGACAGTACGGGCAGCTCGGTGCCCGACGGACTCCCCATCCGCTTTCGCAGCAGCAGCGGTATCGACACGATGCTGACGCTGGAAAACGGCATGGCGCGGGTGAACGTGTATCCCGGCCGCGCCGAACGCGTGACCTTCGAGGCCACCAACGGACCGGTGAAAAGCGAGGGACTGATCACGACGTCGACGGACGCGAAATACACGCGCGGCATCGTCATGAGTACCGACGGCAAGGCCGTGGCCGGCGCCACCGTGGAGCTGCCCGGCGGCGGCGTGGTGCGCAGCAACGACGAGGGCGTGTACATCATCGCGGGCAAGGACACCGAGAACATGCGCGTGGTCATCAGCGCGACCGGATACTTCGGTCGCGCCGAACAGCTCAGCGGACGTCCCATACAGGACCCGGTGCTGCTCTCACCGGTGGCGCACGGCGCCCTGCGCGGCAAGACCG
>JAVVFP010000038.1:0-12490 GCA_032250495.1 Bacteroidota bacterium
CTGAGCATGATCAGCAAATCGACCTCCCCCCTTCCATACGCAACACTCGCCGTGGCCCTGCTGTTCTTTGCGGCCTGCGGCGACACCTTCGACACGGCAGACCTCGGCACCACTCCCCCGCAGGACAGCTACGGCGATACGAGCTACGTGCTGCAGCAGCCGGTGTGGACCGGGTTCAGCGAGCCGGCCGACGTCCATCTCGGACGGGAGCCTTTCGTCTACGTTGCTGAACGCGGCGCGGACCGGGTCACCATGCTCGACCTCGCGGGCACCGTCATCGGCAGCTCCGGCTTCATCCTTCGTCCCACCGCGATAAGCCAGGATTACCGTCTCGACCTGCTCGTGTGCGGTGAATTCGATACGACCATCGGCGGCACCACCGCCACCTTCGGCGCGCTGTTCCGCATCAAGCTCGTGGATGCCGGCCACAACATCGCATCTGCTCGCATCGAGCGGGTGTATTTCGACCCGCTCAATCCCGACCGGCGTTTCACCGGCGTCTCCGTGCTCGCCGACAACAGCTACTATGTCACGCGCACCGGTCCGAGCAACAACAGCCTCGTAGATCCCGACGACGCGGTGATGCTCTTCGACAAGCACGACACTCCCCGTCCGCGAGTGGAATGGCCCGGACTTTCCGTCGACGGCACGGGACTGGCCACACTGACCGTTCCGACCGGAATCACCACTTTCCCGCGCATCACCACGGATTTCGTCTTCACGCAGATGGGTGCGAAATCCCTGTTCCGCACGCAATGGATCACACAGCGCACCACGGGCGACGTCACCCAGTGGGAATCGTATTACACGCCGGCACGCGACGGGGACCTCGACTTCCTCCGCGTCGGCTTCTACGAGCGCCCGGAAGATGTCACGGTCGACGATGCGGGAAATATCTATGTCATCGACGCAGGACTCGACAGCCTGTTCCGCTTCAATCCCTCCGGCTTCATCACGCAGGCCTTCGGCGGCGCAGAACAGTTTCTGCATCCCGAAGGGGTCGCGTTTTTCGATCGCACGCTCTATATCGCGGATACGGGAAACAACCGCGTGCTGCGCTTCGTGCTCTCCACGGACCTCGAATGACGTGCGACCATGCAGTGAAAGAAAACGGCGGCCTCTTTCGAGCCGCCGTTTATTTTTTACCGCGCCGCATGCTTCCCAAGCCGCTCAGCCACTGAGCGGAACGAGATCGATCGGCTGATCGGCGAACAGCAGGAACATGACGACGTACAGCAGTATTGAAAGGACGAAACCGTACATGAAAACGTTGTACGAAACGCGCAGATGCTGGTACTTCCTTCCGAGCACCTGTCCGAGATAGTAAAAATCACGGATCATGCTTCCGTAGAGGTAATCCTTGTCCTTGAGCATTTCGCGCATCCCCCATTCGAAGTCCCCGACCGGCACGTTGTAGAAATTACCGAAGAAAAGCAGGTTCGCGCGTTTGTTCGTGATATCGTCACGCGTGAAAACACCGCTGGTCACCTTGGGTCGTGACGCGAGCACCGCGTACACGATGGTGACGAGGCAGACGGCGAGGAACACGAAGGTCGGAATGGCCATGTACGGGTTGCTGTCGAGCTTGCGGAAGAGGACGCTGATGATGACCGAGATGACCAGGGCATTGATGCTGATCATGATATTGGCCTTGCTGTCCACCATCGCACTGAAATCCACGTGATTGCGGGAGGTGGTGCGGAACATGGTCTCCACCCCGCGATCCCCGCGGCCGAGTATCTGGCTGCCATCCCCTTTGTTCTTTCTCTTCTTCTTTTTCTTCCCCGGTGGCAGGGCGGACAGATCGACGGTTTCGCCGCGGTTGAGCGCCTCGACGGCATCGTCGATGATGGCACGGTTCTTTTCGAGCCGCGCCTGGTAATTCTCGCGTGCATAATCGGTTTGAAAGCTGCGATCGCGGAGAAAGTCCTGCTGCCTTTTCAGCCATTCCTCATCACTGTATTCCGTGTTCTGCACAGCAGCCAGTTCGTTGCGCAACATGGCCGACCTGCTCCAGAAACGTTTGCGACCGATGTGGAGTAGGTCGGCATCGCAGATCACTTTTTCCTGCAACGTGATGGGCTTCGTATCCAGATTCGTTACCATGATGCAGCGTTTGACCGCGGCGATACCGTCTTTGTGATAATCGTGTTTCCTGAGAAAGCGCTCGGCGATTTCCGCACTCGCTTCTTCATGGCGCTGGTACACCTCGGTGATGCCGGTGTCATGGAACCATGCGGCAATGACGACGACATCGAGATCGGCACCCTCGAGTCCGCATGCCTCCCCGATTTCCGCCACGGCTTCCACAACTTCCGCGCTGTGCGCGAAATTGTGGAACGTGTAGTCCTTCCCGAGCGAGCGCGTAAAATGTTTGAAGACGAAAGTGGAGGCTTTCTCGGTCAGTGACGTCTGTTCGGCTGCCATGGGGATTCTCATTTCTGGGACGTAGTGTATGGAAGATAGGGGCTGTCCAGCTGGAATTCAATCCGTGTGATCGGCGGACACGCCGGACACCGGCGACTCCACGTCTGGCAGCGAAGCGAGGTAGTGCCAGGCGTCGACCTGCGCCCGCACATCTTCCCGGTTTTCTTCGCCGGTCAGGTAGCTGTTCTGCTGCATCTCGTCGACGAGCCGTGCCTTCACGTTGTCGCGCAGCTGCAGGTCGAGTATCGCGCGCACCTGTTCCTTCAGCGCGGGATCACGGAGCGGGAAACCGACCTCGATGCGGCGGTTGAGATTGCGTCGCATCATGTCCGCCGAAGCGAGGTACATCTCTTCACTCCCCCCGTTGTGAAAGACATACACCCGCGCGTGTTCGAGGTAACGATCGACGATGCTGCGGACGTGAATGTTCTCGCTCAGGCCTTCGACACCGGGGAGCAGGCAGCAGATGCCGCGCACGATCAGAGTGACGCGCACGCCTGCCCGAGATGCCCGGTAGAGGCGGCGAATGATTTTCGGGTCTTCGAGGCTGTTCATCTTCATGAGGATGGCGGCCGGTCCTCCTTCCTTCGCCAGGGTGATTTCCCTGTCGATCATCCTGTTGATCTCACCGCGCATGTTGAACTGCGCGACCAGAAGCTCGGAAAACTCGTAGCCGACGCGCCTCTTGGCCAGGATGTCGAATACCGCCGAGACCTCCTTCGCCACGGACTTTCGCGCAGAGAAGTATCCGTGGTCGCAGTACAAGCCCGCGGTTTTCTCGTTGAAATTTCCCGTCCCGAGATACACGTATTCCCGCTTCCTGTCCTGTTCCCGACGGAGAATGCGGTACATCTTGGCATGGACCTTCAGTCCCGGGATACTGTAGGTGACCATGGCGCCCGCCTCGGTCAGGCGTTCGGACCAGTAGATATTGCTCTCCTCGTCGAAACGCGCCTTGATCTCCATGAACACATGCACGCGTTTGCCATTGGTCGCAGCATCGATGAGCGCACGCGCGATCGCCGAATGCGAGGCGATGCGGTAAAGGGTAATGGAGATCTCCTCGACCGCATCGTCCAGCGCGGCCTCCTCGAGCAGGCGAACGACGGGATCGAAGCTCATGTACGGGAAATGCAGGATATGATCGCGCTCGCGCACAGCGTCGAACATGGATTCCGCGCGGAGAAAGGGCTGGTAGCGCAGCGGCGGCATCACGGGGTCACGGAGGCCGTCGCCGACGGGATTCGGAAAAGAAAACAGGTCGTGAAAATTGTGGTACCGGCCGCCGGGGAACAGGTCCTCCTTCTTCAGTCCGTAATGCCTGCGCAACCTGCGCAGCAGCGCGGACGGTATCGCCGGGTCGTAGAGGAAGCGGGCGGGCGCGCCGGTTTCCCGCTTCGAAAGCGCCAGCGTGATCTTCTTGACCAGGTCGCCGGAGAACTCGTCCTCGATATGGAGATCCGCGTCGCGACTGAGCTTCACGCTCCATGCGCCGCGAACCTCCCAGTCTTCGAACACGGTGTCACAGTTCATGCGAATGACGTCGTCGAGGAACATGACCACATGCATTCCATCGGCCGAGGGCAGCGCAACGAATCGCGGCAGGATCTCCGTCGGGATGGTCACGCAGCCGATTGCCTCGGGCTCCGCGTTTCCGACCAGACCGCGGAGATCGACCATCAGGTACAGGGTGCGGTTGCGGAGAAAATCCTCCGTCCCAGGCGTACCGACAAGCACCGGGTCGATGAAGGGACGGACATTGTCGCGGAAGTAGCCCCGCAGGTAGAGCAGCTGCTCCTCCGAGACCTCCTCCTCGTGCAGAAGGGACACTCCGTGCGCGCGAAGCTGGACGAGGAGTTCTTTGAAAATCCTTCCGAACTCCTCCTGCTGATGATCTATGCGCCGGTAGAGTTCGGCCAGGAGTTCCGCCGGATCGAAACTGAGCTTCTCGCGTCGCTTCTTTCCGAGCGACATCAGGCTGCGTATGCCCGCGACACGAACGCGGAAAAATTCGTCGAGGTTGGAAGAAAAAATCGCGAGGAATTTCAGCCGCTCATGCAGCGGAACGCGTTCGTCCGCCGCTTCCTGCAGCACACGTCCGTTAAAGGACACCCAGCTGAGTTCCCTGTCGTAGAGGGGATACATTTCATTCACGTCCATCACCATTTCCTGCTCGTCAGTAATGCTTCCTTGGATACTCGAAATAGCGCAGCGCTCCCCCGCCGTCCTGGACCGCGGTCCATGCCGTGACATCCAGGTCAACGCAGACGATGCCGCAGGTGGGCAGGTTGTCGACCTCGAATCCCGCGAGGCGCTCGGCCAGCATCATCATGCCGGGATTGTGACCGACAATCATTGCGTCCCGTGCGTTTCCGGGCAGACTCCGCACGATCTGCAGCAGCTGCCCGTCCCCCGCGCCGTACATCTGTTCGTCCGTCTCTATTCCCTCGAGATCATGTCCGATGCCTTCGGCGAGCAGCCGGGCCGTCGTCAGCGCGCGGTTGGCAGGACTGCTGCGGATGTAATCGACGGAGACGCCCCGTTCACGGAGGACAGTGGCCATCATGGGGGCGTCGTGGTGTCCGCGCTTGTTGAGCGGCCGTTCGAAATCACTGAGGGACTCATGCTTCCAGCTCGATTTCGCGTGCCGCACGATGTAGAGTGTTTTCATCGCCATACCCTTCAGAAATTGATGGTGAACGTCATGCCCCCGGGGGACGGGATGAGCGACCAGGCGCCACTTCCCGTACCGCCTTCCTTGCCCGTACCGCCCTCCTTCCGCTCGCGCGCACGGACGCCGATGAAGCGTCCCGCGGCGTAACCGAGTACCGCGCCCAGAAAAACATCCGATGTCCAGTGATGATCAACATAGATGCGTGATACACCGACCGCGGTCGCAGCACCGTACAGCAGCGCGGATACCGCCCAGTGGTCGAAGCGGTGGGCGAGCACGGTTGCGACGGAGAACGCGACCACGGTATGTCCCGAGGGGAAGGCCTGGTACTTGTCGTCGAATTCCCAGAAATTGAAGGCGTACGCCCCTTTGTCCGCGGCGGGCCATCGTCTTCCCGCCAGCACGCGAAGTACGATCGCCATCGAGCCACCCAGGAAAAGGGACTGTCCCAGCATCAATCCCGTTTCCCGTATGTCGTCGCTGCGTGACAGCAGTCCCGCGAGATAGATGACGCCCGATGCGACTTCCGCCCCCAGCAGATCTCCGCCGAGGGTGACGGTCATGGCGGTGGAGTACATGTCTTCATCCTGGTTGCGACGCGGAATCTCCTGTATGCTTTCGTCGAGCAGCAGCATTCCCAGCGTACCGCCCGCGATACCTCCCGCGTAAAGCCACTCCCGCTTCGTGAAATCTCCGGGGGCGAGAAAAAACGCGATCCCGTCCTCGGTGAACACCTGCATGTCACGGTAGATATCGTCGAAGATGCCGGGTGTTTCCGCGACATGTTTCCCGGCGGGAGACGGAAGCGCGGTCTGCGCAGGACTTTCGTCCGCGAAACCGGGCGCAAGCGCAATGATGGAGACACATAGCCACAAATGGCAGGGTCGCATGCTGAAGGGACGATGTGATATCCACATGCCCGCAAAATAGACCTTTGGCCCGATATCGAACAACACAAATCAGCTCCGGATCAGGCACAGCAAAAACTGCGGATATGAAGGTGCATCTCTCCGCGATCTCCCGTATCTTGGCAGCGGACACTTCCACATGCAATGCGAAATCATGAGCACAGGAGCGAGGACATGAGACGCACGGACAGCATCCGGGCCATCGTACTGTCAATGGCCGTGATTCTTCTGCTGCCGGTGCACGCCGCCCGCACGCAGCATTCTGCCCGAACAGAGCACTCAGCCCGCACGCAGCACGCCCCCCGCACGCAGCATTCTGCCCGAACAGAGCACTCAGCCCGCACGCAGCACGCCCCCCGCACGCAGCAGTCCCCTGAGCACACGGTGGCGGCCGGGGCGGCATACGAGGCAGGCGGCCTGCACCGGTTTTTCTTCGGAGACCTCTGGAGGGATTTCTGGATCACCCCGGTCCGCATCCCGCAGCTGGATCTCAGGACCTACGGGGGAGGACTGACGCCCGTGCGCCGCGGGGGAGGCATGCAGACGAGGTCCCTGCGACTGCAGGGCGCCGATGGCGTCCTCTACAAGTTCCGCTCCATTGACAAGGATCCGTCCAAAACGCTCGAGGAGAAATTGCGGAACACCTTCGTCGACGATATACTGCAGGACCTTATCAGCACCGCCAATCCCTACGGCGCGCTGGTGGCTTCGCCGCTGCTCACCGCCACGGGAACGCTGCATGCGCCTCCGGCACTGGTTGTCATGCCCGACGATGCGCGGCTCGGCAGCTTCCGCAGCGAGTTTGGTGGAATGTTCGGGAGCATCGAAGTGCATCCCGATGAAATCGACAGCGCGCGTGGCTTCGCGGGCTCGGACAAAATCGTGGGCACCTTCTCCCTGCTCGAGAAAGTGCAGCATGATACAGAGGATCGTGTGCACGCCGTGGAATTTCTCAAGGCCCGCATCGTCGACGTGTTCATGGGGGACTGGGACCGGCACACCGACCAGTGGCGTTGGGCGCGCTACGAGGACGGCGATACGGACTGGTGGTACCCGATTCCGCGCGACCGTGACCAGGCATTCTGCCGCTACGACGGTATCATCCCCTGGCTGGCCACCGTGCTCATTCCGCAGCTGGAGTCCTGCGATGCGGATTACCCGGGGATGCAGTATCTGACCTACAGCGGAAGGCATCTCGACCGTCGCTTCCTCAGCGGACTTTCATGGAACAGCTATGATTCCCTGCTGACACATCTCGTCCCGCTGCTCAGCGATTCCGTGCTGTCCGCCGCCGTCGGCGCGCTGCCGGAGGGATTGCCCCGCGAAGGAGGGACGCAGCTCCTCCTTCGCCTGCAGGCACGCCGCGCAGGCCTGCGCGCGGCCATACGGGACTGGTATGAGGTACTCGCTCTCGATGTGGACATCCATTGCAGCGATGAGGACGAAATGGTGGAAGTCAGCCGTTTCGAAGACGGCAGCGTCGAGGTGACTGCGCGCAGCCGCAATCGACTCGAGCGCCCCTCCTTCTTCCACCGCCGCTTCCTCCCCGATGAAACCGATGAAATCCGCGTATACCTCGAAGGCGGAGATGATGTCTCCATCATACGCGGTCACGCGCCGCGCGGCATTACCCTGCGGGTGATCGGCGGAGAGGGACGTGACACCTTCATCGACAGTTCACGCGTGGGGGGACTGCCGCTGTTCCGGCGGCAGACCTGCTTCTACGATCATGGGGACAATTCCTCTTTCACCTACGGCTCGGGCACGCGTATCGACCGCACCCGCGTCGACATTCCGACCGCGGCGTCCGCCCGCTACGAACCCACCCTGCGCGACTGGGGATGGGAACTGCTCCCGGGCGCGATGGCGGAGTACAACCACGACCTCGGCATCCTTCTCGGCGGCGGCCCCATCTTCACCCGCTACGGATTTCGCTCTGATCCCTACAATTACCGCATCAGCCTGCTCGGTGGCTTCGCGCCGCTCGAGCTCCTCGGGAAAATCGAACTGCAGGGCGACTTTCGCAACATTCTCCCGGGACACAGCGTTACGCTCAGCGCTGGGGTGTCCGGATATGAAGTGCTGAATTTCTTCGGTATCGGCAACCGCAGCACCATCGACACCGAGGCCGACTACAGTTACGCGGTGAAGCAGACGCAGCTGCACTTCACCCCGGCACTGCATCTCTTCCTCAGTGATGCGCTCACCCTGCACACGGGAGTCGGCATGCGCCTCGTCACCAACGATCTCGACGACGAGACGCTCTATCTCTCCATCGTCGAACCGTACGGCACCGAGCAGACGCTGCTCGGACATGTGGAGGCCGGCGTCGCCTACGACACGCGCAACTGCGCGGCATGGCCGTCGAAAGGACTGTTCGCCAGCCTGCGGCTGCGCCACTATCCCGCCCTGTTCGACCTTATCTCCCGTTTCGAAACCGTCCATGCCGATGTGCGGGCCTACATGTCGGCCGACCTGCTCACGGAATGGACGCTTGCCCTGCGCACAGGCGGCCAGTATAACCACGGCAGGCACCCCTTCTTCGCCTCGGCCTTTCTCGGGGGCATCGCCTCCGCTCGCGGCTACGAGCTCAATCGCTTCGCCGGCGATGCTTCCCTTTACGGCAGCGCCGAATGGCGCGCCTCCCTCGGCCATGCGTCCATCTTCGTTCCCGCAGAAATCGGTTTCCTGCTGTTCGGGGAAAGCGGACGGGTGTTCGTCGAAGAGGAAAGTGACGACCGCTGGCATCCATCCTGGGGCGGGGGCCTGTGGTTCGCCCCGGTGGAACGCGATTTCACCTTCAGCGCGTCCGTTGGTCTCTCGCACGAAACCACGCGCGTTGACGTGACCGCCGGTTTCGCGTTCTGAGCTTCAACCCCGACAATCACAACCAGCCGAAAATCGCTCACATCAAATGTTAGGACACCCTAAAATTTATTTTTAACACACCCTAAATCTCGAAATGCAGCTTGTAGGTGAGGCGCAGATTGCGTCCCGCCTCGGGCAGGATTGTTTTCACGCGCGATAAATGGTTTCGATGGGATTGATCGAGCAGGTTTTCCGCAGAGAGGGAGAGATTGTGCACCTGCTGGCCGGTTGTGAAGGAATACTGTGCGAAACCGTGGAGCAGCGCGAAGCCCGCAGTGGCTTCCTCGAAATCGTCCACGCGTGACTGTCTGTCAGCGAACTCGCCGCGCATGCCGATGCGCCAGGGAGCAGCTTTCCAGGTCACCCCCAGCTGTCCCTTGAGCGGCGGAATCTGCGGCAGCGGCGAACCCGTATCGCGGAAGCTGCCGTGCGTATAGCTGAGCGAGGCATCGAGCGTCACCGCGTCCGCCGCATCCCATTCCACCTGCATTTCCGTACCGTAGAGCAGCGCTTCCACGGAGGAGGTGGCATAGACCGGGAGGAAGGTCGCGTAGTTGAGCGTACCGGTATTGCGCGGTATGATGAACGCATGCATGTCATTGCGGAAAAAGGTGAGATTGAAATACACCGACGGGAAACGGTGGTAGAGAAAGAATTCCGTTCCGATGCCGTTCTCATCGACCAGGTCAGGGTTGCCGACCTCGTAGGAATAGGCGGCCAGGTGGGGACCCTCCGAAAACAGTTCTTCAATAGTCGGGACCCGGCTGGACCTGCTGACATTCGCGCCGATGTGCACGATGTCGGTCAGTTCGTAGAGTGCGGTGGCGGACAGCGACCAGGTATGGAATTCACGCGTTCGGATATGCCCGATGCGTGCCTCTGCATTCTCATCCCGTGGCGTGATGCGGTCGTAATTGTAGCGCGCGGCGGCATCCACCTGCACCGGCCCTATTGAAAAGCGCTCGAACAGGTAGGGGGAAAGATTGAAGGAGGTGCTCGGGGCGGTGAACACAAATCCCCCCACACTGAAATCCCTGTACTCGAAACTGACGCCCGCGATTCCCTCATCGATGGGACCGACGGAATGGTGTGAGAGCCAGATTTTCCCCGGGTAGCTGACAATACGGAATTCCGAGCCGATGCGTCCGCTGGCTTCGAATTCGCGATGCCGGTAGTAGGCGCGGCTCAGCTGCACGGTGACGTCATGCAGCCACGCGGCGTCCACCGCATGGGATGCGCGAACATTGTACTGCCGGCGCTCGAGCTCGATCTGCACGCCGTCCGGATGTGCTCCGACGAAACCGCCCGGCACGCCGTACTCGAGGGCGAACCGACGAAAGGACAGTCCCGCGTAACCGTTTTCGTCTATCACGCTTCCCCCGAAGCCGAGATCGGTCGAGGTACTCGCGGAATTCCGCAGCCGGCCCTCCGGTGTGCGAAGGTCACCGCTGCTTCGATGCGTGATCTCGCCGCGCAGCATCACGGGCTGCAGGGGCAACTCGGCGCTGAAGGATCCGAGCGCCCCGCCGTTGGCGGACTCGCCGTAGAGTCCGAGCCTGCCGAGTACCTTCTCGTGCATGTCCTGCGGAACGTCGTGGCGCACGACGTTGACGACACCGCCGATGGTGACCGGCGACTGCGTGAGCACCTTCGGTCCCCGCAGCACTTCGATGCGTTCCGCGGCGAAGGGTTCGATGGTCACCGCGTGGTCGGGTGAACTCGCACTCAGGTCCGTTGTCTTGTTCCCGTCCTCGCTGAGAAGCACGCGATCTCCACCCAGTCCGCGAATCACCGGACGTGCGGGCGCCGGTCCCATCGCACGCATCGCGAGACCGGTTTCATTTTTCAGCGTCGCCGCCAGCGTCAGTCCCAGCTCCCTGTCCAGCTCCTTGCCGCGCAGAACCGTCGCCACTTCATCGGCGTGCTCGAGCCGCGTGTGCATGTGCGTCCCTGTCACGACGACGGGAGCGGTCTGATACGTGCGGGGATGAAGGTACACGATGAGATCGCGTTCCTCGTGTGCGGGAATGTCGATGTTCATGCGCTGCGCACGATATCCCGCCCTGCTCACGAGGAGGAGGTACGTCCCGGATGCGAGCGGGGAGAAAAGGAAATCCCCTTCATCGTCGGTCGACCGGTCGAGTCCCTGTTCCGCTTTCTTTTCCGGGTGGATGAAAAGGTATGCGTCGTCGATGGGACTGCCGCTCTCCGCGTCGAGCACGATGCCCCGCAGCGCTCCCTGCTGGGCAGGGAGCGTCGACGGGACGACCATCATGCAAATGAGCAGCAGCGGCAGCAGGCAGGCAGACCGGCAGGCATGTCCGTCAGCCGTCGCCCGTGACGGCTTCGGCGGCGAAATCGGCGCCGGCAATTCTCCTCCCGGGAGCATCAGCGGACGACCAGCGGCATGGGACCGGAGCGGAAATCCGCGTGTCCCTCATGCAGAATGAAAAACTCAATGGTCGTGCTCCCCGCCTGTTTCCCGCGGAGACGAAACTCGAACTTCCCCTCCTTCCCGCTCTCCTGCACCACATCCGCGAGTGCGGGATCGGCTATTTCCCAGGAAAATGTGACCTCATCGTCATGGGCCTCGAAGACATCTTCGTCCTCATCGTAGAAGCGGACGTCGAAGTCCTCCCCGGTCTGGTCCACGACGGCGTACAGTGTGTCCGTGGTCTCCCCGCGCAGTATACTCGCGTGCAGCGTGTCCCCGCGGTAGAGAAGCAATCCGATGGCCTCGGCATGATCCTCCTGCGGCGCCACGGGATCATCTTCACTGCAGGCGGTGAGAAGAATAAACGGTACAATGATAAATAGAGCGTGCTTTGCGTGTCGCATGAGAAATCCTTTCGTTCGTACAGTTTGATGAATGAACAGAAAATGCCGACTCCGTGATGGAGGCGGGAAAGGCATATTGTCATGCGACCGGGGGGCCGCGAACGGTGCGATGATGTGCGAGCGGGACGGGATGCCGCTGCGAAGCCTCCACGACAGCGCGGGCGGTCGGTGGTGGCGGAACGGCGGTGAAGGCGGGAAGGGGACGACTCACGAATGCGGAAGCAGCGTACCAGCCCACGTGACAGGCTGCCTCGCCGTGCACGCCGTGCTGTCCGTGCGCTCCCTGTCCGGGGACACCCAGCTGGGGACGTTCCGCGCCGGGGACGGCATGGAAGTGTGACGTCACGACCAGGCTCATCGTGAAATAGGACAGTGCGAGGATGACGGCCAGTCGCTGTTTTCGGGGTGATATGTTCTGTGCACGTGTCATGCAGGAAAGCTGCTGTCGGGATTCTCAACGCAAAGCTGCGGCGCTTCGTTCCATGGACGGGCATCGCCAGCGCGCCGTAAGAGGAAATTCCGCGCGACGGGAACTTGCATGCAGGCATCTTCGGTTGTTCAGTTGTTCAAGTTCGAAACAATTTCCCCGGCAAGGGATGAAACAGATGATTGGAAGCAAAATGAATACAAACGGCATAGCCAGGTCCAGCAACGGGAACGGGACGAACGGCAACCGGTCGGAGTCCGTCAGCGCACGCACCCTGGCGGAAGACCTCCCCCTCGCCTTCCCCGATATAGACGACGCAGAACTGCGCGGCGAAATGCACGCTGCGAC
>JAVVFP010000598.1:0-2152 GCA_032250495.1 Bacteroidota bacterium
CTTGGAGCTATTATTCGTCAATATTCAGTTTCCGGAGGCCGTCTTCGAAGTCCTCGAGAAGAAGAAATCTGCCATCAGCGGCCGGGTTCTCGTTCTCAATCAGAGTTATGAACCGCTGACCGTGTGCTCGGTGCAGAAAGCCGTGATTCTGCTCTTTCTCCAGAAAGCCGAAATCGTCGTGGAAAACGCGCGCCGGAAAATCCGCAGCGTCAGTTGCACCTATCCCTTTCCCAGCGTCATTCGGCTCAACACCTACAAGCGCGTTCCCTACAAGGGTATCATGCTCTCGCGCAAAAACATCATTCGACGCGACGGCCACCGCTGCCAGTACTGCGGCAGAACCGGGATGCAGCTGACCGTCGACCACATCATTCCCCGTGCGCGCGGCGGCACCGACAGCTGGGAAAACCTGGTCACCGCCTGCCTGCCCTGCAACAACAAGAAGGGCAGCCGCACGCCCGAACGCGCCGGCTTCACCCTGCTCAGCGTACCGCGACGCCCCTCGCATGTCTCCTTCATCCGCCACTCGGTCGCGCGTGTGGACGAACTCTGGAAGCCCTACCTCTTCATGGGATGAGATGCGCAGCAGTTTCATAACTGCCCCGCGCTTTCATATCTTTATGGGAATGTATTTTTTGTACAGAACTACGCTCCCATGACAGACGCAAGCAAGAAAACCATCCTCAGCGGCATGCGCCCGACCGGCAAGCTGCATCTCGGTCACTGGACCGGCGCCCTCGAGAACTGGGTGGCCCTGCAGGATGCATACAACAACTACCACCTCGTGGCCGATTACCACGCGCTGACCACGAATCTCGATACCAGCGACCTGCACAGGAATACCATCGACATGGTCATCGACTGGCTGGCCGGCGGCATCGACCCGGAAAAAAGTCCGGTGTTCCGGCAGTCGCAGATCAAGGAACACACCGAGCTGCACCTGATCTTCTCCATGCTCATTACGAAAAACCGCCTCGAGCGGAATCCGAGTATCAAGGAACAGGTGCGGGATCTCGACATCGAGAACATCGTCTATGGCCACCTCGGCTACCCGGTGCTGCAGGCCGCCGACATCCTGCTCTACCGCGGCGACCTCGTTCCCGTGGGCGAGGACCAGCTTTCGCACGTGGAAATCACGCGCGAAATCGCCCGGCGCTTCAACGCCACCTGGGGCGAGGTATTCCCCGAACCGCAGCCGAAACTCACGAAATTCGCACGCCTCCCGGGCCTCGACGGCAAGGACAGGAAGATGTCCAAGTCCATGAACAATACCATCCTGCTCTCCGACGACCCGGACACGGTCGCGCAGAAACTCCGCAAGGCGCCGACCGACCCGCTGAAAGTGCGGCGAAATGATCCCGGCCGCCCTGAAGTGTGCCTGATCTACACCTACCACGAGAAATTCAATCCCGCGGAAACAGCGGAGATCCACGAAGGCTGCAGCACCGGCGCGCTGGGCTGCGTGGACTGCAAGAAACGCTGCGGGGCGCAGATCGATACCTTCCTCGCACCGCACCGCGAGGCGCGCGCCGGCTACGAGGCGCAGCCCGACCTGGTCGAGGACATCCTCCGCATCGGAGAACAGCGCGCCCGCACACGCGCCGAAGAAACCATGCATGCCGTCCATGACGCGATGAAGCTGGGCTGATCGTGGGTACGTTCAAAATCAGGATACCCGATTTCGAAGGTCCGCTCGACCTCCTCCTCTTCTTCATCAAACGCGATGAACTCGATGTCTACAACATCCCCATCGCGCATATCACGCGGGAGTTCCTCTCCTATATCCGCGTCATGCAGATGCTGGACCTCGAGCTGGCCGGGGATTTCATCGTCATGGCCGCCACCCTCATGCAGGTCAAAGCGCGCATGCTGCTTCCACGCGTGCCCGCCGAGGAAGGCGAGGAGGAAATCGATCCGCGCGCCGAACTCACGCAGCGTCTGCTCGAATACAAGCGCTACAAGGAATCGGCGGAGGAATTGCAGAAACTCGAACGCGATCAGCGCGAACGCTACTTCCGGAACCTCTTCAAATATGACGTGAAGAAAACCGCGGTGGTGGAGGACGAGGATGTCCTTCAGGACGTAACCATGTTCCAGCTCATCAAGGCCTTCCAGAAGGCAATGATGAACATCCCGAAAAAAACCGTGCACG
>JAVVFP010000599.1:0-2150 GCA_032250495.1 Bacteroidota bacterium
GCATCGCCGCACTGCGGCATCCGAGCCTCAAGCTCATTTTCGCGCTGCCTTCGAAGGACGACGAACAGAGCGCCGTCGACAAGCTGACCCCGGACGAAGTCGACGAGATGAATCAGCAGATCGCCGAGAAGGCGGAAAATCCATACCACCGCATCCGCATGAGCAAGGCGAGCGGCATCAAGGTCAGCAGCGTACGCGATATCCGGCGCGAAGCCGCCTTCCGCGCGGGGAAGGGAGGACGGACCGTGGTGCTGATCAGCGAGGCCGACCGCATGAACAGCAGCGCCGCCAACGCACTGCTCAAGACGCTCGAGGAGCCCGGCGGCGACCTCCTGCTCATACTCACCACGTCGCGAAAGGACGCCCTGCTCCCGACCATCATATCACGCTGCCAGTCCGTGCGCTTCGATCCGCTCGGTGAAGCGGACATTCGTGCGGGACTGCTGCGGGAGGCCGGTCTGCAGCGCGACCAGGTCGATGTCGCGGCGCAGCTCGCGGCGGGCAGTTACGCCGCCGCCCTCGAGATGGCGCATGAAGGGGGATTGATTTCCCGTGAAGAGGTGCTGCTCTACCTGCGCGACGTCGTGCTCAACAACCCGGTCAAGCTGCACGCGCGCATTCAGGCCATACTCGGCAGGGAGGACCGCCAGACGCTCTCGCGCTTCCTGATATCCGTGGCCAGCTGGTTCCGGGATGTGCGCGCGCTGCAGGAAGGCGCCTCGCGCCTGATCAACGATGATCTGCGGGATCCGCTGGAAAAATTTGCCGCGCATTACCCGGACGCCGACTGCTCGCGCGCCGTCGATGGGATAGAAGATGTCATTGCCCTGCTTCAGAAAAATGTGCATCTTGCAACCGTGATGATCGTACTCTCTCATCGCCTGCGAAGTTGTATCATCCCGCCCTCCTGATCGTGTGTTGAAAGGTAATGTGTATATGGCATCCCGCGAAAATTCCCCGACCGAAGATAAAGACGAACGCCATGATGTGCCGGTGGAACTGCACAAGCTGGACGATTCCGTGCTCGTTTACAGCAGCGAAGATGGGGAGGTCGCCGGGAAGGTGGGCGATGAGGTGGCCGAGGGACATGATGGGACGGACTGCCACGGCAGCACGCCTGCGGGCGAGAAAATCGACACTTCCCCGTATGTGGAAGTGGTGTTCAAGGGAGAACGGCGCGGCTACTATTGCAACGCACGGGGACTGGGAGTCGAGGAGGGGGGCTACGTGGTCGTGGAAGCGGAAAAGGGCCTGGACCTCGGTGTGGTGGGGGCCCTCGGCGATACCGCGTACATGAAAAGCCGGCTGCGCATGCGACCCTGCAAGGAATCCCCCCGGAAAATCGTGCGCGAGGCCACCGACGCGGACATGAAAGTGATGTTTTTTCACCGCGAACAGGAACAGACCGCCTTCCAGATCTGCCTCGACCGCATCGCCAAGCTCGACCTGCCGATGAAGCTGGTCGACGTCGAGTACCAGTTCGACCGGAACCGCATCACCTTCTACTTTACCGCCGACGGCCGCGTGGATTTCCGCCAGCTCGTCCGTGAACTCGCCGCCGAGTACCGCACGCGCATCGAACTGCGGCAGATCGGTCCGCGGGACGAAGCGAAGCGCATGGGCGGTTTCGGGGTGTGCGGACGAGAGCTGTGCTGCAGCTCATGGCTCGGCATGTTCGAGCCGATTTCCACCGACATGGCCCGGCTGCAGAACCTGACCATCAATCCCTTCAAGCTCGCGGGACAGTGCGGACGGCTCAAGTGCTGCCTCAGCTATGAGGCGCAGCTTTACGAGGAGCTGCTCAAGCGCTTCCCGCCGCTCGATTACCGGCTGAAAACCAGCAAGGGGGAGGGGAGGATAGAGAAAGTCGATATTTTCCAGGACGCCATCTACGTGCACTATCCCGACAACAACGGCTGGGAACGCCTTACGCTCGACGAGGTGAACGCGATGATCAAGCTCCGGAACAACGCATAAAAAAATCCCCCGTAAGGGGGATTTCTTTTTCCGCTGCACCGGACTCACTTCTTCATCCAGCTCTGCCAGTACTCCTTCCACTCGACGCTTTCCGCTTCCGGCGTCGTGTGCAGTGTGTTGACCGTATCGAGCATCACCGCGATCTCGTCGGTTCGCTTGATCTTGTGCATGTT
>JAVVFP010000600.1:0-2146 GCA_032250495.1 Bacteroidota bacterium
GCGCTTGATCGTCAGCTCCTCGCAGCCGTAGAGTTCTGCAAGGTCCACCGGACGCAGTTCCCCGCTGTTCTCCACCGCCAGTCCCACGATTTCCAGCTGCCGCTTCAGCTTCGTTTGAATGTCCAGCATATTCCCGGTCACCTCCGATGTTTTCGCAGAATGTCTTGCTCTCGACAATATCGAAGAGCCATTGGAAAGGTGCAATGGTCGGCAGGCGTAAAGGCGTGAAGGGTGAAGTGTGAAGAGGTGAAGGGGTGAAGGCGGCGCTGCGATCACGATAGTATCACTCGATGATACGGATATGGCGCTCTCATTCCTGATATTATTGGACCAAAGGAGGTATTATGAGTTATCTGAAGTCCTTACATGTGGAACAGCACGGGGCGATCAGCTGCGTGCACCTGGCGACGCCGTCGCGGGATACCCTGGAATACCTGGCGTGCGAAGCCGCGATCGCGTCCGGTGCGGTGGAAGTTCGCGAAGTGAGCGATGCCGGCGACGTAAACGCGCTCGAAGTCCTGAACAATGCGGATCAGCATCTGTTCATGATGGACGGCGACATGCTCGAGGGCGCCAAGCAGACGCGTGTGCTGAACACCTCGGTGTTTCTTGCGCCGCGAAGTCGCAGCATCATACCGGTCAGCTGCGTCGAGCAGGGTCGCTGGCGTTACACGTCCCGCAGCTTTCGCGGATCCCGCAGCGTCGCGCCGCGGAGCGTCCGCGCGGCGAAATCCGAAAGCGTCGCCTTCTCGCTGCGCAGCAGCGGACGGCACGAGGCGAACCAGTCGCGCGTATGGGACGAAGTCTCATCCATCGACGAAAATCACAACGTCCATTCCCCCTCCCTGTCCCTCGCCGACACCTACGCGCATCTGGAGAAGGACATCGACGCGCTGACCGCTGCCTTCCAGGGCGATCTCGAGAGCAACGGCTTCGCCATCCTGATCGGGAAACAGCTTCTCGGCATAGACATTTTCAACAGGCGCGACGTCTGCGCCTCATATCTCCCCAAAATCCTGCGCGCCGTCGCCATCGAGGCCGTGCACCTGGGACCCGAAGTGGATATGCCGAAGAAAACAGAAGCGTCCTTCCGTGCCGTGGATTTCATGGACCGCATCTCCGACACCGAAACGGAGACCCATCCCGGCGTCGCTCTCGGAGAGGAAACACGATTCAGCGGTGACATGGCCACCGGCTTCACGCTGCGGTATGATGATTATCTCGTTCATCACTCCGCGATGGTGCTGGAGAAGACCGGGGGGTGAGGGAACCGAATAGCTTCCTGGTGGTTCAGGAGGGCCGATCGGTCCTCTCACCGCAACACAATCACACATTATCATGATCGGGAGCAGTAATGAAAGGTACGCGCATCATTTCCATCGGACTTCTCTGCCTGTTCGCATTCGGCGCCTGTGCCAACACGGCGACCATCCAGCGCATGGAGAAGGATTCCCCCTGCAACGACCCCCAGTATCTCGAACTCAAGGAAAAACCCATCGGTGATATGACCGAGAGAGAATACGAGTATTTCAGGGATAAGGAAAGCGCCTGCGATGAATACAAGAAAACCGCCCTGCAGGTACAGGGGAATCAGGATATGGTGAAAGATACACAGAACAACTGGCTGACCTGGTACCTCGTCGCGGCCGGACTGGGGGTGGTGGGATCGCTGATTATTCTCTCATCGGCTCCGTGAGCCTCTGGAGCCAGCCCCGCTGCGAAGCGGGGCTGGCATATCGTTCGGTAATCGGATAGATGATGGCACATGATCACCCGGGGAGGATACGGGTGATCATCCAGCCATCAAAGAGCGCGGGCGGTGCGCTGATCTCATTCAGTGCTTTTTTCGCCGGCAGCAGATAGCCCTGCTGTTCGAGCGCCCGAAGCAGCGCATACACCAGGGAACCGACACCGTCATCCTCCCCTTCGGAATGCGAGCGGGCCTAGGACAGGCTCAGGAGCAGCAGCAGTGCGACATTCACATTGCGCAGAATCTCCTCCTCCTGCGCGAGGATGATGGGATCCGCGGGATCATAAAAATCCCCCTGCGGCACCATGACAGTACCGAAGGGGGCTTTCTCATACGAGCCGATGGAATCGAATAGTGAATGCATTCAGGAACCTCATATTGAATTGGAAATGCGTC
>JAVVFP010000601.1:0-2145 GCA_032250495.1 Bacteroidota bacterium
GTCAGCACATGGGCGGGGATATATGAGACGAACCTCCCAGAGACGATGAGTCCTGCCCCCGCGCTCCCGGAATACGCGGAACTCACCGTCAACGTCTATCCGAATCCAGTGGCTGCGTCTCGAACGCACCGCATTGTCATCGCCGGCACTCACGCGAATGATGTCGTTGTCGACCTCTATTCGATCATCGGAGCGCGGCTTGCGCGGTTGCATGGCGGTCCGCTCGCGCCCAAACAGATTCTGACAAATGACGTCTCCGGACTTTCTCCGGGACTGTATTACTACCGTGTTCATGCCGGTCACGCATGGAAGACCGTACCGGTTATGATTCAACGATAAACCGCCAGCACGTATCATAAACGTTTGAGGAACCCCCATGAAAGCGAATGTACACAGGAGTTTGACGCGACTGCATGCGTTTTCGCTGCTTGTTCTGTTTTATTTGGTGCTGGTGGCCAGTCAGAGCACCGCACAAACTGCCTCCGACTGGGTCCTGCGCTACGAGGCGGCGGGGGAATACGATAGTCCAATGGACATCGCCTTCCTCGACGACGATCACGCGATCGTCACCATCAACCACGGCGTGCTGGTCACATCGGACGGCGGTGCGACATGGCGGCGTGAACTGCTGACGGCGGATACGGTATATAACATCCCCATGACCTCGGTCGCCGTGCAGAACAGCAGTACCGCCTGGATCTGCGGCTGGTTCGGCGCGCTGTACCGCACGACGGACAAAGGTGCGAGCTTCGAAGACTGGAGTCTCGACACCATGATCCACTCCGAGTGTGTGTATTTCCTCGATGAGAACACCGGCTGGATCGCGGGCGATTCGGTGGATTACGAACGTGGGTTTGACGCGGGGAAGGGCATCCTGCACCAGACAACCGACGGCGGCGCAACCTGGCAGGTGCAGGCGGCATTTCCATTCGATCCCGACAGCGGGTTGTATTGGGTCACATGGAACGACATCGACTTCGCCGATCCGCTTCACGGCTGGATGGCCGGCCAGAAAGGCGGCATGGCACGCACGACCGACGGCGGCGTTACCTGGGAGGAATTCGACGAATCGAAGGGTGCGGAAATGTTCTGCGTCGCGGCGCTCGAAGAAGATCATGTCATGATGGGAGGCGAGTCGCAGATGTTTCTCGAGTCTAGGGATGGAGGAGCATCATGGACGAAACTGACACCTCCACACGGGCTCATACTGCTGTATGACATTGACATGTTTGATGTGCTGAACGGATATATGGGTGGATCGGGCAACGGCACTTGTCTTGCACGCACGAAGGATGGTGGTGTCACCTGGGAACCCGACACGTTGGTGCCCGCCGAATATCGGACGGTGAGAGCGGTGACGCGTGCACCAAACGGAACACTATGGGCAGTGACCGAGGAAGGCGAGATTTTCGAACGCGCTGGTCGCACGACCACCGCCGTCGACGATTCGGCCGTGCCTCGGGCTGCATACTGTGCAGTTTTTCCATCCCCGCTCAGGATGGGAAGGATGCTCACACTGGACGTCTCCCTCCCGGCAGCGGGTGCTGTGCGCGCCGATCTGTATGACATCACCGGTCGGCGTGTGCACGTGCTGTTCGACGACTTCCTGCAGGCAGGTGGCCATACACTCAACACCCCGCACATCGATCTATCACCGGGAATGTACATCATACGCTTCCGAACGAAAGATGGCGTTCAGATCGTGAAACTGCCGGTGATGCTGTAATGATGCGGATTCTCTTTCAGCACGAGTGCTTGTGGACGCATCTGTAATTCGCTGCTGCGCTACCAGGGAGCTACCCCCAGCTGTGATCTCCATTGGCGATCGCATCTTCGTGAAGCATCTGCTGCGTCTCTGAATCGCTCTGATCATGGAATCGGTAGTTTCGGTAGTGGACGTCCTTGCAGACGAGGCAGTCGAGGGTAAGCCCATCGTCATTGCCGTTGTGACCACGGAGATGTACATTATGTTCATGGATCGGAAACATACCAGATTGTCACGTCTGTCAGACAGCCTTCCTGAGGATCGCATAGGCGGCACAGCGGAAGAACGTATCAACCAGGTCTGGTTGCTCACGCTGGAACTCGCATCTCTGAACAAGGACTTCGATGCTGAACGAAGACTACAGAGACATGTTACACATC
>JAVVFP010000602.1:0-2145 GCA_032250495.1 Bacteroidota bacterium
GTCCCCGCGAAGCGGGGACCCTCGCACTTCACAAGTCATGTGCGAGTCCGTCAAATCCGCAGAGAAGAGAGGAGATCACCCATGACCAGGCTCCTGTGGCTATTCAATGACAAAGATTCCGAACCCTATCTCACCGGCAGTTTCCTGCCGCTGGTGCGGGAGATCCCGGGAACGGACGGCGTGTCGCTGCTGCGCGTGACCGCATCAGGCATGGGGGAATTCCCTGCGCGTTTCGTGGTCGAGGCGCGTTTCGAAACCGAGGACGGGATGAACGACGCGCTCGCCACGGCGGAGGGACGCCGTGTGTCGCGGGAAATCATGGAATCCGCCGGCAAGGGCATGGAAGTCGTCACCCTCGAGGTGATGGACTGAGTGTTGTCCGGCAGCGCATTCTCCCGTATGTTGTCGAAGTAATCTATTCCAACCGGACACCGTACCCGCAATGAAGATCGATACCCTGGTCCTCGCGACCCGCAATCCCCACAAAACGGAAGAAATCCGGGCCATGCTGACGGATCTGCCGATCACTATCCGCGACCTGACGGAGTTCCCGGACTGTCCTGAGGTCGAAGAGGACGGCAGGAGGCTGGAAGACAATGCGCTGAAAAAGGCGCTGTCGGCGTACCGCTGTACGGGATTGCCGGTCATTGCCGATGATACGGGACTGGAGGTCTATTACCTGCTCAATGCGCCGGGTGTGTATTCCGCCCGCTATGCGGGGGAGGACGCCACGTACGAGGACAACAACGACCTGCTTCTGAAGGAAATGAAACAGGTACCGCCGCGGAGGCGCCAGGCGCGTTTCCGCTGCGTAGTGGCGCTGGTCGGCGAGGGATTCGAACAGCTGTTCGAAGGCAAGGTGGAAGGTGACATCCTCCGTGCCCCGCGCGGCGACAACGGCTTCGGCTATGACCCCCTGTTTCGTCCCGAAGGCGAAGAGCGCAGCTTCGCGCAGCTGTCCGCGGAGGAGAAAAACAGTATCAGTCACCGTGCCCTCGCCATTCGCCGACTCAAAGAATATCTCCAGAGCTGAGAGGTTTTCCATGCGCCGCATCCTGCTTTTCCCGCTCCTGCTTCTCGTTCTCGCCTCCTGCACCGACGATCCTCCCGCGGTCAGCACGGACGGCAGTCCCGTGTTCGTGGACATGCAGTACTTTCCGATCGTGGAGGGAAGCGGCTGGGAATACCGCGTCGACACCACGGGCAACGGCACGACGCGAAAGGGCGTGGCGCAGATACTGTCGACCATCACCGGCACGCGCATGGTCGACGATATCGAGTACGCCGTACAGGTGAACCGCATCATCACAGGCACGGGAGTCGGTAACGACACGCTGTACGTGCGGAAAACCGGGCAGGGCGTGCTGATCAGCAGTCCCGGTCTGCTGCAACTGTCCTCCATCTCACTCATTCCCGGCCTGCCGGTCGAGGACATTCCCACCGAATTCCTCGCCGTTCCCGCGCCGGACAGTTTCCAGACCGAATGGGAAATTTTCGACTTCGAATTCAACCAGATCCCGCTGTTCTCCGTGTTCTACCGCATTAATGGACGGTACCGCGGCATCGAGAGCGTCGAAACCGATCAGCGTACGTACCGCGACTGCGCGCGCGTCACCATCAGCATCGAGGCGCAGTTCCCGAATCCGGACAATCTCCTCATCCCCATACGCATCAACGAAAGCGCCGACTTCTATTATACGCGGCCGCACGGCCTGGTCGTCGCCGACGGCTCCAGCGCCATTTTCACCCTCCTCCGCGGCGGCCTGCCCCTCGACCTCGAGTACGGCAGCACACGCCAGGAAATCATCGATTTCGATATACCCCAGCCTCGCTAGTGTACCGTCGCTTCGCGACGGGTATTCCGCCGCGTTCCGCGGCTGTATTCGCCCCGCTGCGCGGGACGCGTCCTTCGTCGGACGCATGGCGTCCTCAGGCGTGATCGCCGGAGGCGAGCACCCTCGCGCGCTCGCCGTGCGAGCGCTCTCGCGCGATGCGCAGCATCGCTTCCGCGTCCCACCCCGCGCGGGAGCGCGGGGCGGGACTTTCCCTTGTTTCCGAAGCTCCGCAATGCTAATTTTTAGCTTGATCTTTTATCATTCATAACGCGATAACACAATCATGAAGGCATTCACGTTTGCGCATCGA
>JAVVFP010000604.1:0-2141 GCA_032250495.1 Bacteroidota bacterium
GCCTGAGCGAAAGGACGAGCTGCGCGCGTTGCACGATTTTCCCGAGCCCACCGTTTTCCTCGACGCCCCGTATCGCCTCGTGCAGGTACTCGAGGACATGACCGCGGCCTTCGGCAGCGGGCGCCGGGCGGCAGTGGCCGTGGACCTGACGCTGCAAAGCGAGGAAGTGCGGCGCGGCACGCTGCAGCAGCTCCGCGATCATTACCGCGCGCACAGGCGCAAGTGTGAATTCGTCATCATCGTCGACGGCGCGCCACAGCGACGCAGGCATCGGCGCTGAACCGTCGGCACACCGTGGCTGGAGTAATGTAACGCGACACCGGGTATTACTCCCCGTGCAGGGAGCACGATTCTGCGCGGCGGCAGTAATTGACCGTGACACGGGGAATTACTCCGCAGCGGTGAAAATAGTATTCATGACATGAAAAACCCCGTTCCATCGACCGCGCAAAGCGGAAGAAGGAACGGGGTTTTCCGTTTCCGGGATGGATGCGTTATCAGCGCATGATGATCATGCGGCGCACCGCGGAGTGCCGGGCGCTGCGCAGGACGTAGACGTAGGTTCCGGGTTCGAGCGCGGTGACGGAGAGATTCACCGTGTGCACACCGCGCTGTCGGAAGCCCTGGTCGATCGAAGCGACGTGGCGTCCGATCATGTCGTAGAGATCGAGGGTGATGGACATGTCCTCGGGGACTTCATACGAAATCATCGCCGCCGGTGCATCACCGGACGAAACGGGATTCGGACGGTTCTGCTGCAGGCGGAAGCCGGGAATGTCCGTCATCAGACGATCATCCGGGAGGCAGTAGCCGAGCAGGTCGAAGCTTCCGTCGCTTCTTCCCGTGACACGCGCGTACCCATCCGTGAATGCGAATTCCTCTGAGAGGCGCAGCGGTGTCGACAGGCTGTTGCCGACAAGCACCAGGCAGCGAACGATGACAAGGTTGCCTGTGCCCGCGGCGAGGCGACCGCCACTGGCGGTGAGTGTGACCTCGCCTGCGGCGTTGTCATACTGCATGTCGACCTGCATGGCGGAGGAGAGCGTTCCTTCACGGATCACTTCCACCGGGTAGAGCATGCTGCGGTTGAAGCTGATCGCGCCCGTCCAGCCGGTGACCTCCGCGGGACCGAGGTCCTGGTCCACTTCGACCGCGATGTCGATGAGATCATCGACTTCGGCCGAAAGCTGTCCGATGCGCAGCACGGCCTCCACGATGGGCTGCGGTATGCCTTCGCCTTCGAGCCGGCCCGCGGCGGACATGGCGCAGGGTTCCAGGACGCGGACAAGCAGGCTGTCGGTGATGACTCCCGCCGCCTGCGGAAGGAATTCGACGTCCGCAATGATGGTGGCGCCGGGCTGCAGGGTGACCGGCGGTGCCGGGTTCACAGTCTGCAGGACGAAGGACGGGTCGGCGACCGTTGCGCTGCTTACGGCCAGGGGCAGTTCGCAGGTGTTTTCAATCACAAGCTGCTGCGTGCCGCCGGACTGTCCCAGCACGGTCGTCGGATACGTCGCGGCGGTCACGGTGAGTGTCGGAACGACCGCACGTGCGATGAGTACGGTACGGCGTTCGACGGGACTGCCGAAAGCGGTGAAGCGTGAGACGAGAGTGGCCGTGTAGGTTTTCGTGCTTTCGTCCGGTATAAGCTGCACGACCACCGGTTCGGTGGCGCCGCTGCCGATGCTGATCGGGAGCATGGCAGGATCCGGTGTGAGCATGGTGAAGAACGCGGCGTCCGCACCTTCGAGCTGCACCGACTCGAGCGTGACAGTTTCGAGATAGGTACTGCGGATATCGAAAACGAATTCACGCTCCATGCACCAGAAGTCCGGGGCGAGCCGGACCGTGTCGACTTGCGTCAACGCACCTTCCTGCACCGTGGCCCGGAAATCAAATACCGTCGAATCCGCACAGGGAGCGTCCACGAACATCGTCATCGTCCCGACGAAACTGCCGGGATTCGTGGCATTGAACGTGAATTCCACTTCCAGCGAATCGCCGGGGTCGATACAGAACGGCGTTGACGGTGCAGTGCCCGCGAGCGGCGGGAAATTCGCGCTGCTGCGGTCGTAGCACAGTTCCACGCTGCCGTTGTTGCGCAGGGTGACCGTGCGTGTGACGGGATTGTTGACCTCGAG
>JAVVFP010000603.1:0-2141 GCA_032250495.1 Bacteroidota bacterium
AATACCAACCGCACGCTCGCCGAGAGTATGGTGCTTCCGGCAGGGGTGCAGGCGATACGCGCCTATCCGGAGACACTGTACGTGCATGTGGACCGTTTCGTCACGAAAAAGGTACCGCTGCGTTTCCGCTCACTTTCGGTATCGTTCAAACCGGATTTCGGCATGATGCGTGAGATTCAGATCACGCCGGACTCCATCGTGCTCGAGGGGGCGGAAAGCGTGCTGCGCAAGCTGGATTCCTGGCCGCTGGAGAGCCGCAGCTACAGCGATCTCGCCATCCCGGTGGTGGAGGACGTTCCTGTGATGGACTCCCTGCGCGGCATTGTGCAGTTCGGCACGGAAAAAGTCTCCCTGTATATTCCTACCGAACAGCTCGCCGATGTCAGCTTCGAAAACATCCCCATCGAAGTGAAGAACATGCCGAAGGACAGGGAGGTATTGCTCGGACATCAACGCATCACCGTGTCGGTGCGCGGTGGAGTGAACTACCTCGCAACCATCGGTCCGGAGGATTTTTCGGCGGAAATAGGCTTCGATGACATCGTCGCAGATACATCCGGCGCCATCATGCCCACTATCCGTTTCCCGGCCGGTTTGCACCTGCTGAAAACCGATCCCGAGGAAATCCGCTACACGATTCGACGCTGATGCCTCGGCAGAATGGAAATGCGAAAGGGCGTCCCGCGGGACGCCCTTTCTGTACCGCTCTGCTGCTGCTGCTGACCGGCCAGTTCTGAAAATGACTGACCAGTTCAGAAAGTGACTGGCCAGTTCTGAAAATGACTGGTCAGTCGAGGAAGTGGACGAAGAGTCCGTCACTGAGTTTCGGTTCGAACCACGTGGATTTGGGTGGCATGACCTGTCCGGCGTCCGCGATGGCCATCAGTTCCTCGATGGAAGTGGGGAACATGGAGATTGCGAGTTTCATTTCGCCGGAGTTGACGCGGCGTTCGAGTTCGTCGAGGCCGCGGATGCCGCCGACGAAGTCGATGCGTTTGTCCGTTCGCGGGTCCTGGATGCCGAGCACGGGATTGAGCAGGTGGTTCTGCAGTATGGCGACGTCGAGGCGCTGCACGGGATCCTCGTTATTGAGCAGCGCATCTGTTGCGCGGAGGTGGTACCAGCGGCCGTCCATGTACAGGCCGAAGCTGCCCTTGGCCTCCGGGCGTACCTGGCTGTCCGCCTGCGTGACGGTGAACTGCTCGCCGAGCTTTGTGATGAAGTCCTCTTCGCCGAGGCCATTGAGGTCTCTGACCACGCGGTTGTAGTCCATGATGCGCAGCTGTCCCGCGGGAAAGCACACGGCGAGGAAGAAGTTGTATTCCTCGTCGCCGCGATGGTCGGGATTGGCCCTGGCGCGTTCCCGTCCCACGATGGCGGCGGCGGCGGAGCGGTGATGTCCGTCGGCGACATAGAGGTTGGGGATGTCCCTGAACAGCGCGGTCAGCTGTTCGATGGATCGTGTGTCGCTGATCACCCAGGTCTGGTGGCGGATGCCGTCGGGTGCCATGTGATCGGTGATCGGTGGCTGGGCGCGCACGCCGTCGACGATGGCGTCGACCGCGTCGTTGTCCGGGTAGGTGAGGAAAATCGGTCCTGTATGCGCATTGGTCACGCGCACATGGTTGCAGCGGTCCTCCTCTTTGTCCTTGCGCGTGTACTCGTGTTTCTTGATCGTATCGTCCCAGTATTCCTCCACCGCGGCGCAGCCGACGAGGCCGTACTGCGTGTGCGTGCCCATGGTCTGGGCGTAGAGGTAGAGCGCGGGAGTGCCGTCTTCGACGAGGACGCCGTCGGCGATCAGTTTCTGCAGGTTGTCGCGGCCCTTTTCGTACACGGCCGGGTCATGCAGATCGATGGAGGGATCGAGGTCCACTTCCGGTTTGCCGATATGGAGGAAGGAGAGGGGATGTCCCTTCACTTCTTCGCGGGCTTCGGCGGAGTTGAGGACGTCATAGGGTTTTGCGGCGACCTCCGCCGCGAGTTCGGGTTTCGGGCGATAGGCCTTGAAGGGTCGAAGCGTTGCCATGAATCGTTGTCTTCCTCTGAATGCGTTATGATTTCAGTGCGTCGATGACGCGTTCGGCGATTTCGACACCGACGCGGCTCTGTCCCTCGACCGTCGAGGCGCCGATATGCGG
>JAVVFP010000605.1:0-2135 GCA_032250495.1 Bacteroidota bacterium
CTCGACGAATTGATGATGCGCATGGAGATGCGGCGGAAAATCGGGGCGGCGGAGGAACCGCCGTAATAGCCGCGTTTCGGCGCGTCGAGAATGACGAGGATGAGGATGCGCGGCTTCTCGACGGGAAAAAAGCCGACGAAGGACGCCACATGCGACTTGTCGGAGTACGAACCGTCAACAAGTCGCTGCGAGGTTCCGGTCTTGCCGCCGATGTTCACGCCTTCGATGCGCGCCAGCTTCGCCGTACCGCTGTCGACCACGCCCTGCATGAATTCACGCATGATGAGCGAAGTCTCGGAGGACACGACGCGACGCACTACCTGCGGCGTCGTCTCGTCGACGATGTTGCGCTCCTGGTCCAGCAGCCAGCGCCGTATGAAAGGACGCATCAACACGCCGTCGTTCGCGATGGCGGCGTAGGCGCAGGCGATCTGCAGCGGTGTGACGGCGAGACCGTAGCCGAAGGCGAGATAGTTGAGCGTGGTCCCATCCCAGTCCAGCGGCTTCTTCAGGTCGCCGTTCAGTTCACCCGGCAGCTCGATACCGGTCTTGACACCGAAACCGAAATTTCGCGCGTACTTGTAGAAACGCTCGTCGCCAAGCTCGTTGGCGAGCTTGGCGGAAACGATGTTGGAACTGTGTTCGAAGGCGCCGCGCAGCGTCAGCGACGCGTACGGATGATCATCCTCGATGGCGGGCAGCTTCGGATGGTACTTCCAGCTTCCGCTCTCCGCGTCGATGCGGTCCTCCGGTCCGTGCAACTCCTCGTTGAGCGCAGCGCTCATCGCCACGATTTTGAACGTGGACCCGGGCTCGTAGAGATCGGTCACTGAACGGTTGCGCGCCTTCTCCGGGGAATACTCCGAAAGTTTGTTCGGGTCGATACTCGGTGCGTTGGCCATCGCCAGCACTTCTCCCGTCGTGGGATCGAGGATGATGCAGCGGCCGGATTCGGCTTCATGCAGTTCCACGCCGTGGGAGAGTTCTTCCTCGGCGATGGACTGGTAGACGTGGTTGATGGTCAGCACGACGCTGCGGCCGTTGACGGGCTCGACTTTCGGATAGTCGACTTCCGGTCGGCGCAATCCGCGCGCGTTCCGCTGGTACACGATGAAGCCTTCCCTGCCCGAGAGCTCCTCGTCCATTTCCAGCTCGATACCGCTCTGCCCGCAGTTGTCGATATTGGTGTAGCCGATCACCGGTCCGGCCAGCGCGTTGAAGTTGTACTTCCGACGCGGTACCGGACGCAGGCGTACGCCGTAGCAGGACCAGTCCCCGAAACGGGAGGCAACGCGTTCCGGCAACCGCTTGGCCAGGATGACATACTGGTCGGTGGTATCGCTGATCTGGCGGAGAACGCTGCGATAGGAGTCCCCGAGCGCGCCGGCGATGAAGCGGGCCACCGTGTCGGGACGCTCGATCACGGACGGATCCGCGGAAAGCGTGTACTCGGTGATATTGGAAGCGAGTATGGAGAGATTGCGGTCAAGGATGAGTCCGCGCATGGGACGGATGACTTCCCTGCTCTCGTACTGAATGCGGGCGATTTCACGGAGCTTCTCCGCGTCACGCACCTGGATGACGAACAGCTTGACGACAATGGCGAAAAAGCCGGCCATGAACAGCACCATGAGCACGTACATGCGCACCGAACTCTGCTGGCGCTGCAGAATCCGGAGGTCCTCATTGCGTCCTGGTCTGTAATCGAAAGGTTCCAACGGCACCTGCTGTTTTTACTTTGCGTTCCGCTCAGGGGTCACACCGAATACCGTGAGCGAATAGGGCTGATGATTCGCGTGCACCAGGCCCAGATCCTCAACGGCGATACGCTGAATGCGATTGTAGCTCGAAAGCTGGTTGATCTCGGCCCGAAGGGTTTCACGGTCCTGCAGCAGCATCTGCTCCTTTTTCTGTAGCTCGATCTGCTCCATCATCAGTCCATCCACCGCCACCACGTTCGAGATGTACACCGTGATCAGCACCGCGCAGACGATGAGCATCATCACGATGTTGAACGTCGTCAATCCCTTGACGCGTCGGCGCCGCGGTGCGGCCTGCTGCACCATGTCCAGCGGCATGTCCAACCGCAGATCCTGCTGGGCAGGGGGACGCCGCTTATGCGTGTATCTTTTCAG
>JAVVFP010000607.1:0-2130 GCA_032250495.1 Bacteroidota bacterium
CGGTGTGCGCATTCATCGTGTAGTGGCGGAGCAGCGCCTCGCGCAGCGCCTCCCCGTCGGGGAGGTCGAACCACGGCAGGAAGGTGTCATTCCCGATGCCTTCGCGGCATTCGGCGAGGAAGATGATGCTGCCTCCCGGACGCGTCACATACGCCGCGTGATGCAGCGATTTGTGAGCCTGGATGAAATTGATGTCCTTCGGATACCCGCCGGTACTGACGATCATGATGTCCGCCGCACGATGGACATCAACGCGGTAGCGGGCGTCGACGCGCCTGCAGCCCTCCGCGTGTGCGGCGACGAGATCCCCGCACACGCCGTCGACGATCTTCCCTTCCGTATCGAGCAGCGTGGCGAAATACCACGTCGGCGGCAGGAAGCGCACGGCATCCATGATGTCGCCGATCACCGGGTTACCGTCGATCGCGCCGTCGCTGCAGCCCGGATGAAACCGTCCGTCGGACGTGATGGTCCTCCTGTGATTGGCGACGGCAGTCTCATGGGAGGCGACACCGGGAACAAATAGTTTCGCCCCGCCGCCGAAGCCCGCAAAGTAATGGTGCACGATGGTTCCCACTGCGATGACACGGTCCGTCTCGCACACGAGACGGTTGAGACGAATGTCCGTTCCCGCCGCGGTGGTACCGACATGTAGCTGCGTGCCGGTATCGCGCGCGTCGTGCTCGAGGACGCGGTAGCGTGCGCAAACCTCCTCTCCGAGCAGGGCGGCGCGTTCCTCCGGCGTCTGCGGCGGATGCGTTCCCATGGCGAAAAGAATGGTGATCGCGGAGTCCGGGATGCCGCAACCGGCGAGCAGATCGAGAAGAACGGGGAGAACGACATCCATGCGGCAACGCCGCGTCTTGTCCGGCACGAGGACGAGGATGTTTTCATCCGGCCGGACGGTCTCCTGCAGTTTTTTTGCGCCGATCGGTGCGGAGAGGACATCCATGACGACGGAACGCTCGGAACGTCCCTCCTCGTGAGGGACCGTTCCGAGCGTTCGGAGTTTCCAGTGACGGGGGGCTTCAGCGTGCTGGACACCGGAGCCGTATCGAAGATGCAGGGATGCCTCAGCCTCCGCCGTCATGTCAATCGATACGCAGACTGGGACGAATGGTGAGCACACCCTGCTTGAAACCGAGGATGCGATCGAAGTCCGCCACGTAGACCATGTCACCGTGAATGATGACGTCGCGCGGGGAAACGAAACCGCGGATGGTGATCGGGTCGATGCGCTCGATGAAGCCGCCGTCGCTGCCGAAGTGCAGCACGGCCACGGCACCGGGATCGGCGACGTAAATATCACCGTTTTCAGGATCGATGGTCACGCCCGTGGGATTGAGCAGTTCTTCCTTGATGACGAGGTCCACCGACATATCGGATTTCTCCAGCACCTGCACCTGGCCGTTGCCGAAGTCCGCCACACAGACGCGATCGCCGAGCACGCAGATCCCGCGGGGATCGCGGAACAGTCCCCCGGCTTTCCGCTCGACGAAATTCAGCTTCTTGTCGAACACGGCGATACCGTCCTTGTCGAGCACGTAAATGTGTTTGTCGTCGACGGCCACGTCGCGCGGATCTACCATGTCCGTGCTGACGATTTTCTGCACGCGGTCATCGGTGTCGAAGGCGCGCAGGGAATTGCTCTCGGCATCGACGACGTAGGTGTACATCTCGTCGGCGGCGACGCCACGGAGCTGCGTTTTTTCCTCTATGGAAATCTCACTGACGTAGGTTCCCACGCTGGTGATGCGTTGCACGATGCCGACGACGGGATTGACGATGAGCAGACCGTCGTCCTTGACCGCCATGTAGGACAGGTCGTTGAGCTGGCGGCGGTTGGATTTCATGAAGAAAGCCGGCGCGTCCATCGTCCCCTCACCGGAGATGCGGAAGGCGTCGAAGGTCACACCGCTGCTCCCCGATATGAGTCCCGCGTAACCGGAATTGAAGCGCAGTTCCTCGAGAGCGACGTTGCGGTCATTGAGCAGAACGGAAAAATTCCTGTTCTTCTGGTCCACGTATATCCTCATCGTGACAGGAGTGACGAGGTCCTTGACCATGATGGCGCGTGTCTCGAAATACTGGCCCACAAAATCCATGTACCCCAGCGAGACACCGTCCTCC
>JAVVFP010000606.1:0-2130 GCA_032250495.1 Bacteroidota bacterium
TTGTGGTCAGGATGACGACGATGCCACCGGTGGTGCCGATGAGGCGGGAGATCAGTCCGGCCACGAAATCGCCGATATTGCCCGACCAGGATACCGACAGATCGGGCATCCATGACACCAGTCGCACCAGTCCGAGAAAGGTCGAGAGCAGGAAGACCAGCACAAGCGCATAATTCGAATAGTAGGCCAGCGCCCGCAGGTCGCGCCTGCGGAGTATGGACCATCCCCAGAGCATGAGCAGCGCCGGGAAGACGATGGCGAAATAGCCGAAGGTGATGTTGATGAAAAAATTCGCAATGATGGCGCCGAACAGTCCCAGCCAGTTGGACGTGGTGTCCGCGCGGGCCTGTATTTCCGGGTCGCCCGCGAACAGGCGCACGAAATCCCCGAAACCGGCATCAGCGACGGTCTCGTCGGAATGGGAATGGGACAGCAGGGCGAGGAGGATCAGGAAGGCAGACGCGATCATCAGCAGTCCGATGATATCGAGCTTGCGCTTGGTATCGAGTCCCTGCCGGCCGCGCGCCGGCCTGCTCGCCGACGGCTCGCTATTTTTGCTTTTGCGTCTCACGCGGTCTCAGGCAGATTGCAGTATCGTGCCTGATTCTTCCTTCTGTTATTGTTTCTCCACGAATGGCACCTTGGTGACGACGGCCGGTACGGCCTTGTTGCGAATCATGATGGAAACCGGCGTGCCGGCTTCGCTGTGCGCGACGGGCACGTAACCCATGGCGATGCCCTTCTCCAGCAGCGGCGACATGGTGCCGCTGGTGACCGTGCCGCAGACCTCGCCGTTGACGGCGATGCCGTAACCGTGGCGGGGAATGGCGCGTTCTTCGAGCACGAGACCGACCAGGCGGCGGGTCAGGCCGACTTCCTTCGCCTTCGCGATGGCGTCGCGTCCGACGAAGTCGCCCTTCTTCAGCTTGGTGATCCACCCGAGTCTTGCCTCGAGGGGATTGGTGGTCTCGTCAATGTCGTTGCCGTAGAGGCAGAAACCCACTTCAAGGCGCAGCGTGTCGCGCGCACCGAGTCCGACGGGCTCGATGTCGAACTCCGCGCCGGCCTCGAAAATGGCGTTCCACATCTTCTCGCCCAGGGCGACGTCGTTGGCGAAATAGATTTCGCAGCCGAGTTCGCCGGTGTAACCGGTGCGGGAAAACATGCAGTCGATGCCGGCGACTTTCGCGGGACGCCAGTTATAGTAGGGAATGTCGTCGATGTCGATGTCTGTGATGCCGCGCATCACGTCCAGCGAACGCGGTCCCTGCACCGCCAGCAGCGCGGTATCGTCACTTTTGTCGATCAGCTGCACGTCCCCGCTCACGTGACTCTGCAGCCAGTTGAAGTCCTTTTCGAGGTTGGAGGCGTTGACCACCAGCTGCAGGTAATCGCCGCAGTGATACACCAGGAGATCGTCGACGATGCCGCCGTTCTCATAGCACATGGTCGAATACTGCACCCCGCCCTCGACGAGAGTGCTTACGTCGTTTGTGGTCATTCTCTGCACGAAATCGAAGGCGTCCCCGCCCCGGACCTCGAACTCACCCATGTGCGAGACGTCGAACACGCCGACGGTATTGCGGACGCGCTTGTGCTCGGCAATGATGCCCTCGTACTGAATGGGCATGTGATAACCCGCGAACTCGACCATCTTGGCACCGAGACGCGCATGAATGTCGTGAAATGCTGTATGCTTCATTTCAGTCAGCCGGAAAATATGTGAGAAAAGTGATGGTCGGGGTCAGACGAGTTTCGTCTCGTTGCTCTTCCAGTCGTCGAGGAACTGCTCGAGTCCTCGCTCGGTGAGCGGATGCTTGAACATCTGATTGATGATCTTGAACGGAATCGTCGCCACGTCGGCGCCGATCATGGCCGCTTCGAGCACATGCAGCGGATGCCGGATGCTCGCGGCGAGTACTTCGGTGCGATAGTCGTAATTCCGATATATCGTGACGATCTGCTGTATCAGTTCCATACCGTCCTGGCTGATGTCATCGAGGCGACCGATGAACGGGGAGACGTAGGTGGCGCCGGCCTTGGCGGCGAGCAGGGCCTGCGTGGGAGAAAAGCACAGCGTGACATTGGTGCGTATACCCTCATCGGTGAGCGTGCGCACCGCCTTGAGTC
>JAVVFP010000608.1:0-2114 GCA_032250495.1 Bacteroidota bacterium
TCTCCCGCCGTAGGTCGGGTCGCCGAATACCGGGTGATGTACCGATGCCAGGTGTACACGAATCTGATGCGTCCTCCCTGTTTCCAGCCTGCATCGAATCAGCGAAAAGGCGGTATAGTCCCGCAGCACTTCGTAATGCGTCACCGCTCGCTTTCCCCCTTCCACGACGGCCATTTTTTTTCGATCGCTGCGATGCCGCGCGATCGGGGCGTCCACGCTCCCACGCGGTGGCGAGAAGCTTCCCCACACGATCGCCTGGTACTCTCTTTCGATCGTGTGTTCTGAGAACTGCCGTGCGATGAACTGGTGCGCACGCTCATTTTTCGCCACGGCCAGCAGGCCGGATGTATCCTTGTCCAGTCGATGCAGTATTCCGGGTCGGTCGTCGCCGCGTTCCCTGCTCAGCTGCTCGGTATGGAAAAGCAGCGCGTTGACGAGTGTCCCGCTGTAGTTGCTGTATGCCGGATGCGTCACCATGCCCGCCGCTTTGTTGACGATGAGCACATCATCGTCCTCGTACACGATATCGAGCGGGATGTCCTCGGCGCGTACCTCGGGAGGAGGCGGTTTCGGAACCGTACAGACCACGGAGTCACCGGGCAGCACAAGGCGTCCGGCTTTCTCCACCACCTGTCCGTTGACGGTGACACCGCCAGCTTCGATCAGCAGCTTGACCTTCGAACGCGAAGCATTTTCCACGCTGCGCGTGATAAACTGGTCGAGGCGCACTCGCCGGGCGTTCGGCGCAGAGCGCAGTTCATACACGGTGACATCGGGAGCGTCGTCGTCGTGGAAGTCGTCGACGAACTCCGTCATCACCGGACCGTCCTCCCGGTCAGGCATCTGGAGTCGCGTCACCCTGCGCCTCTGACGCCAGAGCGCCTGCAGGGTTTTCCGTATTCTGGGGGATACCGATGATCAGGAGAAGGACGACACCGACCGAGACCGCAGCGTCCGCGATATTCCAGATCGGCCAGAACTTGAACGAGGATCCGAACAGTTCGACGGTGAAGAGATCGAAATTGATGAAGTCCACCACATTGCCCTGGAAGATGGGCGCACTGCCGTCGATGAAGCCGTAGAAAGTCCGGTCGATGAGATTACCCACCGCACCGGCCAGTATGAGCGCAAGTGCGACACGGAACCAGGTCCCGGCATCCCTGTGCTTCCAGAGATAGACGACGATGCCTATCGAAGCGAGGAATGCGACAGCCACGAGCAGCGGCTTGCCGCCCAACTGCAGTCCGAAAGCCATGTTCGGGTTCTCGATATACGTGATCTTGAACCAGTCCCCTATAACGGGAATGGACTCTCCGTAATTCATTCCCTCGATGGCAATACCCAGCCAGGGAACGGTGATGCCTTTTACGATAAGCTTGGTGACCTGATCCGCGATCAGGACACCAAGCGTCAAAAACAGTACGCGCATATGAAGTTTTACCTGCTCCGGGTCCGGTCAGCGGACCTTGGTTTCCTGCTTGCAGCTGATGCACATGCGGGCGTGCGGAACGGCTTCGAGTCGTCCCTTTTCAATCAGGTTTCCGCAGACGATGCAGATACCGTAGTTCCCGCTTTTGATGCGCTGCAGGGCATCTGTGAGATGCGAAATGAATTTTCGTTCACGTGCGGCGAACAGGTACGCCTTCTCACGCTCCATGGCGTCCGTTCCCTGGTCGGCCATGTGCAGCGAGTAGGTTGAATCCTCACTGTATTCACCGGGAGAACCGTCCTTGAGCCTTTCCTCTATACTGTAGAGTTCCTCGTTCGCATCGTGGATCTTCTGCAGGATGAGTTCCTTGAAATACTCGAGATCGTTCGTCGGGTACGAGACCTCATCGCGGGGTGCTACCGGCGCTGCCGCTTCGCGGGTCTTTCTCAGAAGCGAACCCTGTTTCCCCTGGTACTTGGGTACCGCGACAGGCGCTTTCTTGCTGCGACGGGTGTACTTGCGTTTCGGCTTGCCATCATCCGCGGATGGCGCCACCGCTTCCGATTTGCTGCGGGGCTTGGGAGCTGTGCTTTTCCCTGTCGCGGACTTCTTCGTCGCTACCGCCTTTTTCTCCTGCGCAGTCTTTTTCGCAGTTGTCTTTTTCGACGACGCCTTCTCTACGGCC
>JAVVFP010000609.1:0-2111 GCA_032250495.1 Bacteroidota bacterium
AGCGCGCCGGCAGCATGTCGAGAAAGAGCAGCGCGCTCACCGCGCCGTACTGCGTGCTGCGCAGGACTTCGTTCGCGGCGTCCTCACCGAACTGCAACTGGTAGGCCGTCCCTGTATTGCGCCGGTGACGCCGATTATAGAGAAGCTTGCCGATCTCGGCGGACAGGCCGAGGCGCAGGTAGCTGCCGATGGTGTAGCTGGCCTGGCCCCAGTACATGGCGTCCACATGCTGGTCGGTGAACTCGCCGTTGTACTTCGCCACGCCCCCACCTGCGGTGAAGGTCAGTCGTCCCTCGGGCAGACGCGGACGACCCTGGTACTCAGGGGCCTGTGTCTGCGCGAGCGCTTCTCCCGCCGCAGCGATGCACAGCAGCAGCGCGCAAACCGCCGCGGCGGACACTCCCATGTCGATTCCGGGTCGCCTCATTCCTCACCCTGCCCGCAGTGTTCGTATGTCATGAAAAACGCATGCATCTCTCTTGTCCGCCTCGCCTCGCTGTAATGAATGTTCGTCTCAAACCGCATCGCTCACGCCTATCGTTCGATGACATTGGATGGCTGCCGGGATCCCAGCTTGATGACGTATACCTCGACGCGGCGGTTGAACGCGCGCCCGATGTCCGAGCTGTTCTCCATCAGCGGCACGCTCTCGCCGAAGCCCTTCGCCTTCAGCCGTGAAGGCGCGACGCCGTTCTGCACGAAGAAATTCTTCACCGCGAGCGCCCGGCGCATCGAAAGATTCTGGTTGTAGGCGTCCGTGCCCTCGGCATCGGTATGTCCGCGAATCTCCACCACCATCTCGGGATAGGCCTGGAAAATCCGCACTTTCTCCATCAGATCAGCCACGTACTCGCGCCGTATCACGTCGCGATCGTATTCGAAGTGGATATCCGTGAGCGTGAAGACCTTCCCTTCCTCGACCAGATCTTCGAGAAACTCGGGGAGGGGACTGACCATGTTCGCCCCGGCGAAGTCGTAACCGGGCGTCTGCCGCGCGCTGGTGTCGATGGTGGACACCGGGACGATATGCTGCACGTTGCGCTGCACGTAGCCGCCGTAACGGGCGAGCAGTTTCTCCTGTCGGGGACCATGGACTTTCCCGTAGTCGATGCGCCAGGGACCTTCGCCTTCGCCTGTGGAAACGCCCTTGCCGCGTCCCCCACCCGTACCGGCAGTGACGCGCTCTCCCGGCATGCCCTCGCCGGTCACACGGTCGTAATCGGTCCTGCCCTCGCCTTCACCGGTGGACACCCCCTTGCCCGCGCCGCCCGGACCTGCGCCCGAGGAGCCCTGCCCGGCATCCCCGCCGCTGCCCGCGCGACCGTAGTCGGTTTTTCCTTCGCCTTCGCCGGTGGACACGCCTTTGCCCGCGCCGCCCGGACCAGAGCCCGAGGAGCCTTCGCCGAGACTACCGTCGCTGCCCGCACGACCGTAGTCGGTTTTTCCATCGCCCTCGCCGGTAGAGATGCCCTTGCCGCGTCCACCCGGACCAGAGCCCGAGGAGCCTTCGCCGAGACTACCGTCGCTGCCCGCGCGACCGTAGGCGGATTTCCCGTCGCCTTCGCCGGTGGAAATTCCCTTGCCGCGTCCCCCGCGTCCGTGCTCGTTCGACGCGAAGGAATCGTCCATCACCCCGATCCCGTCGGGACAACCGTCCTCGTCGTCAATGCCGTTGTAGGTTTCCGGGACGAGGGGACACTGGTCGACGTTGTCCCATATCCCGTCGCCGTCGGTATCGCGGTCGAGGGGATTGGTGCGCGTTTCGACGATCTCCCTGTCGTCGGAAATGCCGTCGCCGTCCGTATCGCGCGCATTGGGGTTCGTCCGGTGGAAGGCGATTTCCTCGTAATCGTTCAGGCCATCGCCGTCCGAGTCTCCGCTATCGACCCGCGTGAAATACGTGGACACTTCGTTGTAATCGAAGACGCCGTCCTCGTCGCTGTCCGGTTTGAGGGGATTGCTGTGATGGACGCGCGCCTCGGCGAAATCCGTCAGTCCGTCGTAATCGCTGTCCACGTTCGTGGGATCGGTGCCGAGACGCAGTTCGTCGCTGTCCGAGAGTCCGTCGCCGTCGGTGTCGATGCGCAGGGGATTGGTGCCCGTGCGGTACA
>JAVVFP010000610.1:0-2110 GCA_032250495.1 Bacteroidota bacterium
TGGGCACGATGCGCTGCACCGAGCCTTCCGGTCCACGCAGTTCGAACAGCTCGTCGCCCGGTACCGTGCTGGGTACGGTGATTTCCGCCGTCGCACCCATGGTGAGGTTCAGCGTATTGTCATCGCGCGCGGCGAGATAGTACATCGCGCGGTTCATCAGCGGCACGAACAGTCCCTTGAAGGCGAAATCCGACCAGCGCAGGTCGGGACTGGCACCGAAAACCAGCGCGCGTCCCTCACCCACCGGGGCGTCGAGCAGGAAGGCGTCGCCGCCGCGGGTGGTGATCACCTGTCGCGCGCGCTCGTCGCCACGCAGGCGCACGGTATGGTACAGCTGCGGTGAGTCGATCTGCGGCGCGGTCTCGTCGCCTTCGTCCACGAACATGTTCGCGAACAGCGGGTGGTCGAAGTCCGTCGCGCCGAAGCTGATGAAGGCGTCTCCCTCGGTGAGCGAGCCCGTCGTGCCGGCGGGAGCGGGAAGTCCCAGCTGTGGGAGCAGGTCGCCCGCCCAGGTGTCGACATTGCCGTCGGCGTCGGGAAAAAGCATGACGCTGCCGCCGTCGCGCAACCACGAGAGCAGGCGCTGGCGGAAAGCGTCGCTGAGTCCGCGCGCGCCGAGCAGCACCACCACGTCGTAGCGCGATAGATTGGCCGAGAGCAGCGCGGCGCGGTCCGCGGCCTCGACCGCGAAGCCCTGTGCAACTTCCTCGTCGCCTTCGGCGGGATTGAGCGCCAGCGAGAGAATGGCGGCGTCCCTGCCACCGGCCGGACCGAGCAGGATGTTCAGTTTCTCAGGGATATAAAAGCCGAAGTAGCGGCGGTTGTCCTCCGGCAGGGCGTCGTCCTCGAGTTCCACGAAGCCTTCGATCCAGCCCGTGCGGCGCGGGAGCACAGTGAAATCCATTTCCTTGAAGCCACCGGCGGGAACGTCCATGGTTTTCTGCGCCACGCGTTCCCCGTCGAGAAAGACCGAGACGATGGAGGATGTCATGGGTGTTTCCGCGGCATTGCGCACGGTGGCACTGACGTCCACCGGCTTGCCGCCTTCGAATATGGCGTTGCGCACCGCGGCGTCGACCACGGCGCTGTTGCCGGGCGCATCCCCGCCGAGTGGCAGGACAAACATGCGTGCGCCACCGTCGAAGAGAGACTGCGGGGTGGCATCCGCCTGCACGAACTGTGCGCGTTGCCTGTCGGTGATCAGGTACACTTCCTTGTTGAAATTGCCGCTTTCCGCGAGCAGCGCACTGGCTGAGGTCAAAGCCTGCTGATAGTCGCCATGTGCGAAGGACACGGTGACATCCTCGATGTCGCCGCGCACGGCGTTCAGCGCCGCGGTGAAGGCATGGCTGCGCGCAGGATCAGTGGTCAGCACGAGGGCGGCCTCGTCTCCCGGACGCATCAGGTCCACTATTTCCAGCGCTTTCTGCCGCGCCTGCTTGAGCAGCTGTCCGTGCTCATCCGAAGCCATCATGCTGAAACTGTTGTCCAGCACGATGACCACCGAGGTCTTGGCCGTCGTGCCCGGCAGGAAGCCGAAGCCCGAACGCAGCGCGGGACGCGTGAAGGCCAGCACCACGAAGACGATGATCAGCGTGCGCAGCGCCAGCAGCAGCCACTGGCGGATTTTCAGCTTGCGGATCTTGCTCCGCTGCAGCTCCTTGAGAAAGCTCAGCGTGCTGAACTCGATCACGCGCGACTTCCGCAGGTTCAGCAGATGCAGGATGATGGGAATTGCCGCCGCAGCGAGCGCGATCAGGTACAGGGGATTGAGGAATTGCATGCAGCCCGTGAATTATTGGCGTAAACACGCAATTTATTCGCGCATCGCGTCGGAAACAAGGCAAAGCAATTCACCTTCCCGGTAGGGACTGGACTTTGTCCGCGGGAATACGCAATCTGTTATCTGGTGTTTGAGATGCGTACAATCCCCGGTGTTCCATGCTTCGTGTGATACTCCTCTCGGTCGCACTTGTCCTTCTCTCAGCGCAGGGTGCGGCCCAGACCAACTTCCCCGCGCTGCATCCGCAGCCGCGGCAGGCGTACTCGCGCTTTACCAGCGCGGTGTTCGAACCCGGTCCCGGACACGCCATCTACCTGATGCCCGAGC
>JAVVFP010000039.1:0-12219 GCA_032250495.1 Bacteroidota bacterium
CCCCAATTCCTACGGCGGGAAACAGCTGGTGCTGGAAGCGCGCTATCACGGACGGCCGTACCGCTACGTTTCGTCGCAGACGCACGCTGCCGGGCGTTCCCGTTTCGTGCTCCCCGTGCTCGAGCCGCCGACGCAGATCCTGTTGGATTTCCCGGCGCGGGCGTCGGTGATGGAAAGCTTCCGCTTTTCCGCCTCCCGTTATGTCGATGCGCGCTTCCGCGGGGAACAGCCCATCGACAGGCTTGCCGACGTGCACGTCGAGATCCGTGACGAAGAAAACAACCTCATCCGCACCGACGTCTCGATGATCCGGAAGGGTGAATTCGCATTTATCATCCAGGACAAGGATTTCATCCGGCCTACCGGCGAGCGCGTCATCGTTCAGGTGCACGCCGCGGAGGCCAGTGTCCAGGCCATTATGGAATTATATCGATGATTATCGTAATTGGAGATCTGTCGGCCGGATTTGCATTGAATAGGCAGATTGTGCGAAGTTGTTACGATCTGCGAGCAACACGCAGCGCCCCCCTGGCTGCCAGCCCCTCGGATCGACCGAAACACTTCTGCTCGATCAGCGACGCGACGAATATTGAAACAACGTACAATAGTCAAATTAACTGTGTCCCGCCCCGCGCGGCGACCGCTCATCCTATGTCTTGTTAGGAGGTTATCCTTATGAAGAGTAGTGGATTCATTCGCCACCTCACGTTCGGTACTCTGTTGTTTGCCGTTCTTTTCGCGTTTGCGACGCCTGTGATGGCGCAGCACAGCGGTTCCGACATGAAGACGCTCGACGAAATGAAGATGATGCTGCGCGATGAAGGCCGCGACCGCGACCTGAGTCAGCTCACACATTCCGAGCTCGAGCTCATCAAACCGTCCGCCGGGAACATGCTCGGCAACCTGTTCAACACCGAATACGTATTCAAGATCGGGAACTCGACCTTTATCGTGAATATGCTGTCGATTTTCCTCGTCATTTTCATCGGTGGCGTCGTCGTTATCTTTTTCTTCACGCCGATCGGTCTGTTCCTCTTCCGCGGGAGCCTCCACGCGTTTGCCGGGGCGATTCTCAAGGCCACCGGCATCTCCAACAAGTTCGGTGAGCACCTGATGAAAGAGCCGAAGAAGTGGCTGCAGAAAGAGAAGAGCGTGCGCCAGGCCTTCGCGCTTTACATGCACAACGAATTCATTCCCGAGTACAAGAATAACATCACGGCCATCGCCTTCATCGGAACGGCCTTCCTGATCCTCAACATCGGTCTCCGCGGTGTGAAGTTCATGACGGCCCATCAGCCCGATCTCATCGTGATCGCCATCGTCGTGGAAATCACGGTGCTCCTCCTGCTTGGTCTGACCACCTGGTACGAGAAGGAAGAGGAAGAAGAGCCCGGCGCAGGCGCAGGCATGCCCGGCAAACAGCTTTCCGTCTCCGAAGTCCAGCGCAGACTCGACGCTCTCAAGGAAGAACTCGAAGCTTCCGTCCGTGCCGAATCCGGCATGCGTCCCTAAGCAGTTCACGGATGAAGCCAATCAGTTATAAGGAGGAGTAAAACATTATGGCACATTCTGCCGACCATTATAAAAAATATCAGGTCTACTTCTTCCTCTATCTGGCTGTGATCTGCGAGCTGCTCATCATCATCGTCGAGCGCGATGATGCCGAGGCAGACCTGCTGATGCAGCAGCGGATGCTGGAAGAAAAAAATCGTAAAATCATTCTTGAGCTGCTCAAGAACATGCCCGCCGTGGCCGCAGCCGGTGACAACCAGCTGAAGGTCGGTGAAGAACGCAAATTCACCATCAACGTCAAGGGCCTCGGTGAGCAGGACGAAGTGACGACGCCGCCGGAAGTCAAGGTGTTCAAGGACGGTACGGAGATCGAATCGCTGCGCTACCCCGAGCAGATCCAGGACTCCATCGTTCACGGCGCCACGGGTGAGCGTCTCTACCGCTTCACCTGGAAGGCCGACAACGGTCCGGGCACCTACGAGCTCTGGGTGCAGGCCGGGACGAACCGTGTTTCGCTCGCCCCGGACATCGATCGGGGTTCCGCGAAGATCAAGGTGGGTACCCTGGAGTTCACGCGGAAGGAAATCAGCGCTGCGCTGGATTCCGATCCCGAGCTGAAGGGCACGCCGCCGGAGCACTTCATCGAGCAGTCGGAGAACCTCAATCCCGACAAGTTCATCGTGGAAGTCGTCTCCGAGGAGTTCGATCAGCTGCAGATACAGGCGGATCCGATCACCACCGCCCTGGGCTTCCCGACGTATAATGAAATCAAGGTGCGCGGTACGACCGTGGACAAGATTTCGAACATGAACATCATCGGCGGCGGCATCGCCCTGCGGCCGGACAACAACCGCAACCCCTATTACAGTCCCGATCCCGAGCGCGGCAAGTGGGTGTGGTCGCATACCTACAACGAGCCGGGAGTCAAGACGGTGACCGTCGACGCGCGCGACAGCCGCGCCGCGGGTCCGAAGAGCGTCTCGCGCCCGATCAATTTCGAGGTCGAGGTCAAGCAGCCGTATCTGAGCCGCCGCAAACCCTCCGGCGCCTTCGCCGGTGAAATCTTCGAGATGTACATCAACGTCGCCGGTCTCGAGGACGTGGGGTCCTACCGCTGGGCCATCGAAATCGACGGCAGCGAGGTCGATAAAGGGTCCGGCAGCATCGTCAAGTACAAAGTTCCCGAGGAAGCGCTCGGCGGTACGATGGTCATCAAGTCGCAGTACCGCGGCCGCACCTACCAGGTGCTGCCTGATTCCGCGGCCGAGACCATGACGCCGTCCGAGTTCATCTTCAACATTACTTCTCCTGTCGATCGCATAGGTGCACAGTCCTTTGCAAACGGTGGTGAGTATCCTATCAACAACGTCTTCCAGTTTGTCGCAGCACGCTGCGGTCGTTGTATTCCCCAGAACATCCAGAACATCGAGCGCGCCAATATCCGCGTCGAGGTCGAATCCGAGGACGGTCAGGACCTTCTCGATGATTACGACGTCATTCCGCGGACCAATCCCAACACGGGAGAGGATCAGGGCAGTCTCGTCAAATTCTGGCTGCGCGGGAAGGTCAGCCGCGACGGAACCGAGGCAACGATCAGCATCCGATTCGGTGCTGTCAACGAGCGGTATAACGTCCTTCTGTACCAGGAATAACCGGCGTTCGCCCCATGGCAACTATCGCGAAGTGGAACAAACAATTCGACAATAGAGGTAAGTTCATGAGCAAACATTTCTTTTTACGTGCCTTTCTCATCGTGGCACTCGTTGCAGGCGCGATGCCGCAGCTCTTTGCTCAGACCGACCGCGAAGTCAAAAACAAGCAGACGGATCTGAAAACAGAGTACAACGACGCCCAGGAGAAGAACCAGATCATCAAGTCGGCCGCCGAGGACAAGCCCCGCGCAACGACGGGACGCCGGCGCAGCTCCGCGACCACCGGGTATGACTATACCCAGGTCAAGGGGTACCAGCTCCGGCAGTTCTACGAGCGGATCGACAAGGTGTTCACCCGCGCCAGTGATCTCGGCATGTTCGAGGAAGAGTATCACGAAGACGGTACCTTCCCCGTGCCCGGACGCAAGGGCAACGGCAGTGCGCAGATGCGCAAGGTCGAGGTCTATTACGTCGAAGCCACGCCGGATGAGCAGGAACTCTATGATATCGAGCCGTACCAGATCATCGAGGTCTACGTCGAGAAGCTCGAAACCCTGCCGCCCGAAGACGTCACCGGCGGCCAGGAGGAATCCGGTCTCGGCATCGGTTTCGGTGCCGGAAGCAGCGAACCGATCGCGAAGGGCTTCTCGCTCGCCGGTTCCGACCTGCTCAGCATGCTGCAGTTGGTCGATGAGAACCTGTACAGCGACATTCTCGCCAAGCGCGCGACATCCAATTCCATACCGCTCCCCGAGCGCGGGAGCTGGATGCCCGGCAAGGTCGGTCCTTTCATCGTCATGACACAGCGTGAGCTGGAAACCACCACGAGCCGCTTCCACGACTTCTGGAACGAGCGCGACACGCTCGCCACTGCCGTGGTGATCCCGCAGTTCGACGCCGCCGGTCCGCTGTTCGCAGGCAGCGTCCCTGTCTTCTACCCCGAGATGCAGAAAATTCGTATCTCCAACCCCGACCGTGACCGTCCGCTGAAAATCACGGCCGTCACCTTCATCGGCGACAACGCCGAGCAGTTCGCCGTGAAGACGAAGTTCCCTAAAATGCTCGATCCCCGCGGCGGCGAGAACGACAAGGTGTACATCGATTTCGAGTATCTCGGTGGATCCTCTTACGAGATGCGCGGTAATCTCTTCATCGAGGCCAAGGACGCGAACTTGGATCAGACCGTGGAGGTGATCGCGAATCCCGGCATTTATCCCGCCGACTTCGCCATCATCGACGCGTCCCTCGACCGCATCGAGCTGCGCTCACCCAGTCGCTCCGGTTTCGCGCGGGACTGGAAGCTGTCCTACAACATCGGCAACGATGAAATCGGCATGCCCCGCTGGTCCACCGGCATTTCCTCCCTCGGCATCGGCTACAAGAACCAGATGAGCGTCGGCGTCGTGCTTCCGATGAACATGACCGCGCAGGATCTGCCGAGTCCGCTCGCCTTCGACAAGGGCCTGCTCTCCTCCGCCGGGGGATACAACGTGGCCTTCGACTTCACCTTCGGCTTCCCCTTCTCCCTGGGCGGCAACCTGACGGTGGTCAACGATTTCTCCGGTGCGGATGCCTATCAGCACCTCAAGGTCATCGAGCGCAGTTTCCCCTTCGGTGAGGAGGATTATCAGAACGATTTCTTCCACATCTCGACCATCGCCCAGGTGTACTACCCGATCATGTTCAAGGACAACGTGACGAACCCGAATCTCGCGTTCCGCCTGAACATCGGTGGTGCGTTCATGCAGATCAAGCGCGACCATCTCGTCGTTCCGTCCGACGTCGGTACGAGCAAGCTCGAACGTGAGTTTACGGCGGAAGACGTCGGCACGATGATCACGCTCGGCAAGGAAAAAGACCTCGTCGACATCTATGTCCGCATGTCCTTCATCAACCTCCGTGCCAGAAACCGATACGGCATGGGCATCCAGTACTTCTCGGGTCGCATGATGGCGGATGCCTTCCTCGAGCTGACCGACTGGCTGCGCGTGGAAGCGAAGTACTCTTTCCTTCTCCGCGACCGGGAAATCTGGGAGACCGAAAGCAATTACTTCCTGATCACCCCGAGACTGCGTATCGGGCTTCCTTCAATCTTTAATTGACGGGAGGCAGCATCATGAAGAATTACAATGTATCAAGCACGGATAAACTCAGCATGCAGATGAAAAACCGACTTCTCACGATTCTCACCGCCCTCCTCCTCATGGTGTTTGCCGCGCCCACGGCGCTGCAGGCCCAGAGTGCGGATGACGCGCTGACGAACGTCGAACAGATCATGCGGTACATGAAGAGCGCCAATTACTCGGAGGACGATCTGCTCCGACGCATGGCATGGGGCGACCAGATCATCAACGAGATGGTGGGTTTCCGTCCCTCAGAGGACGATCGCCTCAATTACCTGCGCCTTCTCGATATCGCCATCGATCATTACCAGGATGAAAACGACCGGTTGCGCGTGCTGTTGCGCGCACTGACCACGCTCGATCCGCTGGTGGACAAGTACTTCCCGCAGTGGATCATACAGGACGAGCCCATGATTCTCGAAGTCATGCGCAAGGTGCGCGACAACCGCGACGACCTGCGCGACGCGGAGGCCGTCGATATCGCCGAGCGCGTGCTCATGGGCAAGGCCCGCATGCGCGTGATTCAGAGTCCGAAGGACGATCAGAACCTGATCGGCATCATCATCGAAAAGGCGCGTCCGCACGACCCGGACAATCTCTCCGCGGGATTCAGTCCGAACAAGGACAACAGTGATTTCGACGATTACCGTATCGTCGGCCGCCGGAATCTGCGTGAAATCCTCACACCGGACCTGTACGAAGCCGTCGTGGACCGCCAGCAGTACGCCAGTCTCGACGAGACCGGCGCCCTCAAACCCCAGCCGTATGTCGCCGAAGCCACGATCAGTGTGCCGTTCGGTGGCGGCTTCATGTGGACGCTGGATTCGCCCGAACGCGCCCCGGACGGGGTGGCGCTGCAGCCGTCCCGCATCCGCGCAGGGTTCGAGCTGAAAATCGGCAACGACTGGGTGAACCTGCCCTTCCTCTACGGCGCGCAGTGGAATACGCTGTTCGTCTACGAGCCGTCCAACACCGAACGCATCAAGATCGGACCGTCGATTCCCTTCACCTGGGGCGACCAGAGCATTCAGGACAATTTCGCCATCTTCAAACCCCGAACGATCAACGGGACCTGGGGTGCGGCGGGTGAATACTTCAAGCAGCTCTCGAATATCTCCGGTGCGCCGGGCTCGGATGCCGATGGAATCGGTGCCGCCGCCTTCGTATCCTTCGGCCTCAACAAACTGGGCAACAAGAAGGTCACCACCGTCGACGGCCGCATCATCAACGGTGACGAGGCGGATATCGATCTCTCGAAGCCGGAAGACGCCACCGCACGCTTCTACTACATGGCATCGTCGGCCAACGCGTTCTACTGGCGGGACCTCAGCTTCATGCTGAAGGGACTGCGCATTCATGCGGGTATCGGCTACCAGAAAATCGTGGAAGCCAGCCGCAAGAACATCTTCGAAGGCGACGGCAACTGGCCTCTGCTCGAGGACAGTGTCAAAACCGTCTCCGATCACAGCACGCTCGACCTCTGGGCACGTCTTTCCTACGATCACTTCGGCAAGACGACCTACGGCGTCGCGCTGCAGTATTTCAATGGCGGACTGCTCGGCGAGGTGTACCTGAACATCTTCAGCTGGATGCGTGCCGAGGTCAAGTACTCGCGTATCGTGTTCCGTGACGCGGAAATCTGGGAACACGAGGAGATGATCGTGCCCGGACTGCGCTTCGGCTTTGCCTTCTAGCGCGACCGCGCTGCTTTCATACGGGAAAATGTGCAGGCGATGGGATGACCATCGCCTGCACATGTTTTTCCCGGTGTTCCGACCGTAACAGAAACGCGCCCCTTCGAGACGCATTTTCTCAGTTCCAGGTGTCCTGCGAGTTTATGCATCTGTACCCCGCTTTTCTCCCTGTTGGCGTTCTGCTCGCGATGTTCCTCTTCGGAGCGGATTTCGCCGTGGAAGCGACCGCATCTTCCGACCCAGACGCACGCCTGCTTACGCAGCAGGTGCATGCGCAGCAGGTGCATGCGCAGCAGGTGCATGCGCGCACGGATGACAGCCTGCGCAAACCCACCATTATTTCCGCGCGCAGCAAACATCCCGAGTCCGTCACGGTGTCCATCCGGGCCGTCGACATCAGCCGCTACCCGGAGGTCAGCGTCATTCTCGACGCGCGCGATTCCACGGGAAATCATTTCCCGAAGCTGAAGAAGGAGGACATGGTCATCTACCAGGACGGCGCACCGGTGGAAATAAATGCCCTGGACAAGATTTCCGCCTCGAACAGCTTCCCGGTGGATATCGCCTTCATCATCGACCAGACCGGCAGCATGGACCAGGAGGTGTACGAGGTCAAGAGCAATATTATCGAATTCACCCAGCGCCTCGCCTCCCGTGGCGTCGACTACCGCCTGGCACTGATCACGTTCAGCGACAGGATTGAGCGGTACAAGGACTTTACCGAGGATGTGAAAACCTTCATCAGCTGGGTCGATGGCCTGAAAATCGGTGGCGGGGGAGATGACAACGAGAACGCGCTCGAGGGACTGTTCGAGGCGAGCAGCTTCAAGTTCCGTCAGAGCGCACAGCGTATCTTCATCCTCATCACCGACGCCATGTTCCACGAGCACGGCGACCGCGGCGATGGGAAAACTGAGTTCACCACCGAAAGCATGCGTGAATTCCTCCTCAAGCAGAACATCAAGCTTTTCGCCATCACTCCCCCCCATATACCGGAATACGTGCGGCTGACGGAATCGACGCGCGGCAAACGTTTCAATATCATAGAGGATTTCAGCTCCATACTCGACGAGTTCAGCGAGTCCCTGACAAATCTCTACGCCATCCGCTACCGCATTCACGAAGAGATTCCGCCGGAGAAAATGAACCTGGAGATCCGCAACGCGGACGACGAGGTGGTGCTGCAGGAGGAGGTGACGGTGCTGGATGTGGACAAGAAGTTCGTGCTCGAAAACATTCTCTTCGATTTCAACCGCGCGACCTTCGACATGACGTACACCGAGGAACTGCGCAACATCCTCGCCATGCTGAAGAAGTACGAGAACATCCACATCGAGATCCGCGGCCATACCGACTATATCGGCAGCGACGAGTACAACATCGCGCTATCCGATGCCCGCGCCCGGGCGGTGAAACAGTACCTCGTCAGCCGCGGCGTCGCCGAGACACGCATCACAACGCGCGGCATGGGGAAATCCCAGCCCATCGCTCCCAACGACACCGAACTCGGACGGCGCCTGAATCGTAGGACGGAGGTCATCATCACCCGGAAGTGAGTGCGCGGTGACGGGCCGGATCAGCGGCGACGGCCGGAACAGCGGCGACGGCCGGAACAGTCGCAGCCGGTGCCTGCGCAGCCGGGGAGCGTCATTCTCCCATGACCTTTACGAGCAGTCGCTTTTTACGCATGCCGTCGAATTCCGCGTAATAGATCTGCTGCCACGGCCCGAAATCCAGGGCGCCGTCAGTGACGGGGACCACAACCTGGTGGTGGACGATGAGATTTTTCAGATGCGCGTCGCCATTGCTCTCCCCGGTACGGTGGTGCCGGTAGCCGTCACGGTAGGGGGCGAGCTGCTCGAGCCACTCGTCGATGTCCTGCAGCAGTCCCGACTCCGCATCATTGACCCATACGCCGGCGGTGATATGCATGGCCGAAACGAGAATCATCCCTTCGCGGATGCCGCTTTTCACGAGAATGTTTTCCACCTCGCGCGTGATGTTGATATACTCGCGCTTGGTTTTCGTGTTGAACCAGAGATACTCGGTATGGAATTTCATGGATGGGCTCCAGATTCATGAGTGATGCCTCGAACTCGCATGATAACCGTGTCCGCGGTGATTCGCAACCGCAGGAAACGCTCGAAGGGACGCTCGACCGTGTCAACTGGTCCGCGCCGGACAGCGCCTTCCTGGTCGCGCGCTTCCGCGTGGCCGACGAGCTGTTCCCCGTGGTCATCGTCGGAGAAATGCTTTCGCCTTCGGTGGGCGACCGCTATCTTCTGCGCGGGACATGGGAGGAACATCCGAAGTACGGCCGACAGTTCGCCTTCACCTCATACGAGACGCAGATGCCTGTCACCGAGGAGGGGCTGGTCCGCTTCCTTGCCTCCGGCATGCTGCGGGGCATCGGGAAAAGCACGGCCGGGAAAATCGTCGCGCGTTTCGGCCTCGACACCCTGCAGGTGCTCAACGGCGACATCGGTCGCCTCAGGGAAATCGACGGTATAGGGGAAAAGAAACTCGAGGGCATTCGGACTTCGTGGCAGGAGCAGCGCGGCGTGCAGACCGTCATGCTTTTTCTCCGTGAACACGATATCAGCACAAGCTGGGCGGTGCGTATCTTCCACGTTTACGGCGTCGACGCCGTCCGCCGCATGCGGGAGGACCCGTATCGTCTCGTCGACGACGTCGAAGGCATCGGTTTCAAGATCGCCGACGGCATCGCGCGTTCGCTCGGCATGGAGAGCGGGGACACGCGTCGCGTGGCGGCAGGATTGATCTGGGTGCTGCGTGAGGCGGCGCGCAGGGACGGCCACACCGCCGTCCCGGCGGATCACTTCCTCCATCACGCCGCCGCCGTACTCGAGGTGGACGAGGATCAGGTGTCGGCAGCGCTGCGCGAGGTCCGTGCCGATGCGCGGCTCATCGAAGAGGACGGCATGCTGTTTCTTCCCGACCTGTACGCCGCGGAGCAGGCCGTCGCGCAGTCCCTTTTCCGGGCGCACGCCGAGCAGTGGAACGGTCTCGACCATCTCGCCATCGACGAACTGCTCACCGACGTCGAGCGGGCGCAGGAATTGCGTTTCAACGCCCAGCAGGTCGATGCCATTCATCGCTGCCTGGGCGGTCCCCTCTGCGTGGTCACCGGCGGTCCGGGAACGGGGAAGACGACGACGTTGACGGGCATTCTTCACGTGACGCGGGCACTCGGGTGGAAAGCGGCCGTGTGCGCGCCTACCGGACGCGCCGCAAAGCGTATCACGGAGATTACCGGCTGCGAGGCGCGGACCATTCATCGCCTCCTCGAATTCGAACCCGTGTCGGGATTTTTTCAGCGGAACGAGGATAAACCGGTGGAGGCCGACATACTGGTGGTCGACGAGGTGTCCATGGTCGATGTCCCGCTCATGGCGGCCCTGCTGCGCGCCCGTCCCCCCGGCTGCCGCGTCGTGCTCGTCGGCGATGCGGACCAGCTGCCGTCGATCGGTCCGGGCGCCGTGTTGCGGGATATGATATCCTGCGGCGAAATCGATACCGTGGTGCTCCGGCTCGTTTTCCGGCAGGAGGCGCAGAGCAGCATTGTCAGTAATGCGCATCGTGTGCGAGAGGGCTTCATGCCGGTTTTCGACGCCCGCCTCGCCGACGGTGGGGAGACCTTTTTCCGCGAAGTCGGTCCGGATGAAAACATCGCCCAGCTCATTCGCGATCTCATCGTGGACCGGCTGCCGGAGACCTTCTCCCTCGACCCGATGCGCGACATCCAGGTGCTCTCACCGATGCACAACACACCGGCGGGCGTGACGCATCTCAACCACGTCCTTCAACAGGCCGTCAACGGTGGTGGACGTGTGGTGTATCACCACGGGGACAGGCGGTTCCGTGCCGGTGACAAGGTCATGCAGATCCGCAATGATTATGAGAAGGACGTCTATAACGGCGATATCGGTTTCGTGCACGGTTTCGACGAAGAGGAGAGCCGCCTCGCCGTGGATTTCGACCGTCGTCGCGTCGAATACTCCGCGGAGGAGATGGAACATCTCGTCCTCGCCTACGCCGTCACCATTCACAAGAGCCAGGGCAGCGAGTATCCCGTCGTGATCGTGCCCATGGTCATGCAGCATCGCATCATGCTGCGCCGTACCCTCCTCTACACCGCAATGACGCGTGCCCGGCGCATGCTCATCATGCTCGGGCAGCGTGCGGCGGTGGCCACCGCCGTGCAGTCCCCGAATGAAAAGCCGCGCTACGGACGCCTCCGTGACCGGCTGCGCGAAACCTTGCGCTGACCGGCCGCAGCCCCCGGCTACGACGACCGGTTACAGCGACCGGTTACAGCGACCGGCTGCGGACATGCGAAACGCCGTTTCACGCTGCGCGCATGCTGCCGTTTCGGACGGCCAATGAGTAGGAGGTGAATGCGCGTTTGATTACATTACCAGGTCGTTGCAGTGCATTTTTTCCGGGCGCTGAATTTGCGATTCAAATTCCTTCTCGCACCCCAACACCCATGATTCGAAAAAAACGTTCGATAAGTCTCGATAACATAAACCTGACGAATCCGCAGCGTGCCGCAGTGACGCGCGTGCTCACCGCGCAGAAAAACAAGTACAAAAAACTTCTGCACGAAGCGCACGAACGTCTGCACATCATCGCAGACATGACGACCAGCCTTGAATTCTGGTACAACGTCAACGGAAGCTATGAGTTCGTCAGTCCCGCCAGCGAGGACCTCCTCGGCTATGCGCCGTCGGAATTCACCGGTGGTGCGGTGCATCTCGAGCAGCTGATTCACGAGGACAGCATCGACCGTTTCCGTTCGGACAGGAGCCGTGCGCTCGAGGGCGAAGCGGGGAAGGGCATAGAGTACCGCCTGCATACCCGCAGCGGTGAAACCCGCTGGGTGCAGGCCTCGTGGAAGCCGGTGTACACCCGCATGGGCAAGCATATCGGCGTACGCATCAGCATACGCGACATCAGCGAATACAAGCAGTGCCAGTACTTTTCACGCGCCTACCGCGACCTCATGCTGAGCATCGCGGAGGATCTCGACGAGGTCGGAATTTTTTCCCTCACGCCGGAGTGGGAGTTGAAGTCCTGGAACAGCGGGGCGCGGGGTCTGCTCGGATGGGAGATGGAGGAAATGATCGGCCGCACGATCGATGCCCTGCTTTCAGCGGATGAAGCGGAGAGTACGCGGGCAGTGCTCGGCGGCCTCGCCTGCGGGGAGAGGCGCGA
>JAVVFP010000040.1:0-12209 GCA_032250495.1 Bacteroidota bacterium
GACCACCAGGTCCTGCATCCGTCGCAGGAAGCCGTTCAGGCGCAGCGCGTACCGTTCGCCGTAGCAGCGTGCGCCGATGTCGAACATGCTCCCCTTCTCCGCCGCCAGGTCCGGATCTCCGACATAGGTCGCACCACCCAGCTCGATGTACTGGTAGCGTTCTTCGAGAGCGGGCGCACGAAAGGCCCGGGAGACATTGGCCGTGAGCGCCAGCTCCTGCGTCAGCCGGTACAGCAGTCCCGCATGCGCGCTCCAGGAAAGCTCGTCCGACTCCTCGGCCTGCCAGCGCAGCCGCCGCGAGGGCGGCGCGTCGTTGCGCGCACCGTCGACGATGACATACTGCAGGTCGTAGCCTTCGTCGTTTTCAACGTGCACGGCGTCCATCCTCCCGCCGAAGGAAAGCCGGAGCCGGTCGCCGAGCAGGGAAACATCGTCCTGCGCAAACAGTCCGACGGCGCGAAAGCGGGCCTGCGGCAGCGGGAGATCCGCGATGACCGTATTGCTCGGCGCGATCTCGCGTACGCGGAGTCCCTCATAGCTGCGCTGCCAGGCATCGATGCCCACCACCCCGCGATGTTCTGCGATACCGAAAGTCGCGGCCGCCTGCACGCTGTGCATGTCATGTTCGGCGGCGGGACGAAGGGTCACGGCGGGATTCGGGATGATTTCCACGTTGCGGTCGATGACCTGGCGTGCGTAACGCAGGGAAAAATTGCGCAGCACCGAACCGAGCGCACCGCTGCGGTACTCGCCGAGCAGCATGGTACGCTGCTCGTCCGGGTAGCGGGCCGACGCGTCCGGGGGAAAGGATTCCCCGCCGGGGATGCCGACGTCCTCGGCCCGCATACGCTGCCAGCGCAGACGAAACTCATGCGCACCGCCGAGCTGCACGCCGCCGGAGAAGGAAAGACTGTTGTCGTGGAAACGGGAATCACGCAGTACGCCGTCCGGCGTGCGCGCGTCCTCGGCGCTGCGCAGTCCCCCGTGCACGCGGAGAAACCAGCCGCGGTCGGCCGCTTCCAGCGAGAGTGCCCCGCCGGCGCCGTTGTTGACGCTGCTGTAGCTGCTGCTGACGCTGCCGCCGATGCGCAGCCGCGGCGCGAAGTCGCCGCTGTGGGTGATGATGTTGACCACGCCACCCGTGGCACCGGTGCCGTACATGCTCGAAGCGGCCCCGCGCAGCACTTCCACGCGGGCGATGTCCGTGACGTCGACCAGCGACATGCCCGCGGCGTGATTCGTCGCGGTCTCGATGCGCACGCCGTCCACGAGCGTGACCACGTTGCTGCGCTGCATGCCGCGAATGCTCACGTCCGTCCCCCATATCCCGTCGCGCACCAGCGCGATACCCGCTTCGGCGTCGAGGGCGTCAGGGACGCTGACAGGCGCGCGTGCGAACAGGCCGTCCGCCCCGATCACGGAAACGGCCTGCGGGATGTTCCGGACGAGATCGCGCGCACGCGTCGCCGTCACGGTCACTTCCCCCATGTCCACTGCCGTGGACTCCAGGGTGACTTGCAGCGGCGCGTTCATTCCCGGCAGCACCTGCACTTCTTTCGTGCGTGCCGCGAAACCGACATGTGAAACCTCGAGGAAGTGGGTACCCGGGGGAATTCCCGTCAGAAGGAAATTCCCGTCACTGTCGGTGACCGTCCCTGCCTGCTGCCCGGCGACACTGACATGAGCGCCGGCAAGTGGACGACCGTCCGCTGCGGCGACATGACCCGGGAGTGCGGCGGACTGCGCGAAAAGCGTGGGGGAAAGGGTGGCGGAGAGGATGAGGAGGAGGGAAATGAAGCGAAGCATGAGATTACCTTAATACGAACTCTTTTTCGGAGCACCAACATCCGGAAACGGCGCAACCCGCGTCCCCGCGTGCCGGGATGCGCAGTCCCTCCGTCCGGCGCCGCGCTTTCATTTATAGTTCGACGATGAGAACGACTTTCTCCCCGTCGCGCAGCACCTCGACGCTGATGCGTTGTCCGGGCTTGAATTCGGAGAGGCGGTCCATGTACTGGTAGACGCCGTCCACCGGCTTGCCTTCCATGGCGACGATGACATCTCCCTTCTTCATCCCCGCGCGGTCGGCCGGTCGATCCGGCATCACCGCATCCGCACGCAGGCCCCGGCTTTCACTCGAGGACACATCCGGCATGATGCCGAGCGTGACCTTGAAACGCTTCGAGGTCGAGGGACGGCTCTTCGGTCCCGCCTCCGTATACGCCAGCGCCTCCTGTCGTCGCGCGACGTCGGTGACGATGTCGGTGACCACGTCCGCCACGAGCTTCCCGCCCGCATAGTTGAGACGGTCGGCGTCGTCATCGGGCGTGTGATAATCCTCGTGCACGCCCGTGAAGAAAAACAGCACGGGGATATCACGCGTGTAGAACGCCGCGTGATCCGAGGGACCGTAACCCTCCGGCGACATCTTCGCCGTGAATCCATGCCGCGTCACCACAGCCTCGACCAGGTCCGCCAGTCCGTCCGCCGTTCCCGTCCCGCCCACGCTGAGACTCTTCTCCCCTTCCCTCATGCGTCCCACCATGTCGAGATTGCACATGAGCACGGCCTTGCCGATGTCGGCCGGCGGATTGGCGGCGAAATGCTTCGATCCGAGCAGTCCCATCTCCTCCGCGGTGAAGGCCACGACGACGACGGAACGCGGAAGCGGATCGGCCGCGATGCGCTCGGCGATCTCGATAATGGCGGCGGTGCCGGAGGCGTTGTCGTCCGCCCCGTTGTGCACGGCGGAGGTGTCGGGACGTCGGGACCCGGAGCCCGGTCCGCCCATGCCCAGATGGTCGTAGTGGGCGCCGAGAACAAGGCATTCTTCCGCGAGCGCGGGATCGGTACCCTCGATCATACCCACCACGTTGAATGCGTCGACGGTGTGCCGGACCATCTCCACCTCGGCGTTCACGACGCCGCGCGTGGGAACGGCCAGCGGGGCGCGCGCCGCGTTGAGTTCCTTCTCGAGCTCGGCGACGGTGCGACCTTCGAGCAGGGCGTCGGCCAACGTGCGCGATATGCTCAGCACGGGAATGTCCATCGCGGCCTCCTGCTGCTGGTAGGTCATCTCCACGAGGACGTCATCCTCGTCGAACAGCGGTCCCGCGGCGAACAGCACGCCTCCCGCACCGTGATCGCGGGCGACGAGCGCTTTCTTCCGCAGCGAGGAAAAGGGATCGTAGTCCCCGCTCTCGTCGTCGGGACTGCCCCGCAGTATCAGCACCCACGTCCCGTCGACCTCACGTCCCGCGTAATCCCGCCAGGCGCTCGAATCGGCCTCGTAATCGAAACCATAGCCGACACAGACGACGCCGGCATTCAATCCCGTGGACGCGGAAAAAGATAGAGGGGTGAAGGTTTCGTCCAGCGTGGCAGGAACATCATTCACGGCGAGACGTGAAGCCGCGCCGGCGCTGATGCCGGTCACAATGGAAAAATGCTGCATGCCATCCTCGCCGAGCAGGCGGAGTCCCGCAGCGCGGAATTGGTCGCGCACGTATTCGGCTGCGGCGAGCGCCCCGGGCGTACCGGGACGTCGGCCCGCCAGTTCGTCCGATGCGAGGTAGGTGACATGTTCCCGCAGCTCATCGGCGCCGATCTCGGACGAGACCTGTGCGGTGAGCGCGATCGGGAGAAAAAAGAGTGCGGAAATGGAAACAATGGAGAAGCGGCCGAGGACGTTCATGACGCGTTCCGGGGTAGTGATAAAAGCAGGAACTTCAGTGCTGCGCATCGCTGCAGCACTAAAGTAAGGAAAGTCCCCGATATGGAACACCGAAATTCCTTATTTCGGCACGCGCCTTGTCATTTGCCGACGAGCTCCACGGTCACGGTCTCTTCCCCGTCGCCGCGGCGCACGGTCACCGGCACGGATTCGCCCGGGGAATGCCGGCTCAGCGCCGTCATGTAATCGTAAATGCTGGCGACCTCGGTCTCGCCGAAGCGGACGATGATGTCGCCGTCCTGCAGACCCGCCTTTTCGGCCGGACTCCCGGGACTGGTGCCGGTGATGCGGAAGCCGCCCTCGGTATGCGCATAATCCGGGATGGTGCCGACATACACGTTGAAGCGCGCCACGGACTGCTCTTCCGACCTCTTCACGCGCGTAAAGGGGATGTCCTCCCGTGCGTCCGCTGCCTCGATCAGTTCCGCCACGTAGCGAATCACCTTCGTCTGCCCGTCGAAATTCACCAGGTCGGCGTCGTCGCTCGGCCGGTGGTAATCCGTGTGCAGTCCCGTGAAGAAAAACAGCACCGGGATGTCCTTCGCGTAGAACGATGAATGATCACTCGCGCCGTGGCCGTCCTCGATCAGCGCCAGGTCGAAATTCTCGTCGTCGTTCCGGGCCTCCACCATCTCCTTCCACGCCGGTGAAGTGCCGATGCCCTGCACATTCAGACGACGCGTGTCCTCCGAGAGGCGTCCCACCATGTCGAGATTGAACATCGCCTTGACACGCGCAAGGGGCAGTGTCGGTTCGTCGACGAAATGCGCGGAGCCGAGCAGCCCCATCTCTTCCCCGCTGAACGTCATGAAAAGCAGGCTGCGACCGGTCGGATGCTTCGCGTAGTACTCCGCCAGCTCGAGCACCCCCGCCGTCCCCGATGCATTATCGTCGGCGCCGTTGTGAATCTGCGGCTCCGCACCGCGGTACAGGCTGCCGTCCTGCCCCCAGCCGAGGTGGTCGTAATGCGCGCCGACGACGAGCACCTCCTCACGTTTCGCGGAATCGCCGCCGGGCAGCAGGGCCAGCACGTTGCGCGTATTCCTGCGCACCAGGCGCACCGAGAATTTCCCTTCCACGGTGGAAAGCGCCGCGGTCTGCGGATGCGGTCCCCTGCCGGAAAGCGCGTCCAGTCCCTCCGCGACCCCGGCGGTGGCGAGAATGGTCGCGGCAACCGCGGGACTGATGCGCGCGACGGGTATGCGCGCGAATGCGGCCGAACCGTCGTAGTCGAGTTCGCGGAGCTTTGCCATGTTGTCGTGAATGATGAGCAGCGCCGCAGCGCCGCGTTCACGCGCGAACAGCTCCTTGCTGCGCGCCGAGGCCAGCATGGGCACGCTTCCGTGAGGATTCGCGTCGTCAGGGTAGCCCGCACGAACCAGGACCACGCGTCCGGTGACATCGAGCGAGGCGTAGTCGTTCATCGACTCGTCCGGCGTCACGATGCCGTACCCGGCGTACACCGGAGAACCCGCAAACTCGCCGGAGGCGGAAAAGGCGTACGGCATGAACTGCATCGTGTCGATCACCGTCCGTGTCCCGCTCTCGTCCCGCAGCACCAGCGTGTTCCCGCTGCTCTCCGCGCCGGTGATCACCTCGAAGGTCTGGAAATACGTCCCGTCCTCGCCCGCCGGTTCGAGTCCGTAACGCCGAAACTCCCGCGCGATGTACTCCGCCGCGAGATCGATCGAGGGCGTCCCCGTGCCACGGCCCTCCAGTTCGTCGGAAGCGAGCCAGCGCACGTGACGCTCGATGTCCCTGCGCACAATATCCGCTTCCGCATCGATACGCACAGGGGGCAACTCCGTCCCGCCCTGCTGGGCGGCGAGCGGTGGGATCGGCAGGACGGCGATGGCGAACAGGAAGATGAGCGTTTTCATATCAATATTATCCTTAATTTCTGAGTACAGGAATATAACACTCTTCGGGGCAATGATGTTTCCGCGGTGTCGCTTCCTACCCGCGACTCCTACCCGCGACGGGCGTACCCGCGACGGGCGTACCTGCGACGGGCGTACCCGCGACGGGGGTACCCGCGACGGGCGTACCCGCGACGGGCGTACCTGTCTGTGAGGGACGGCGCATGAAAATTCCCGGGGAATGTCATATATTGCCCCCATTCAGGCACACCAGTTTTATCAGCCCGGAGGTACCGTATGGCAGGCATATTTTCCCGCATCACTGATATTTTCAAGGCGAATATCAACGATATTCTCGACAAGGCGGAAGATCCCGAGAAAATGATCAAGCAGATGGTCATCGAGATGGAGGAGGCCGTCAACAAGGCGACCACCGCCGTCGGTGCGGCCATTGCGAATGAGAAGCAGCTCGAACGGCAACACGCCGACAAGGCGAAGCTCGTGACACAGTGGCAGCAGCGGGCGATCAAGGCGGTCAACGCCGGACGCGACGATCTCGCCCGCCAGGCGCTGGAGAAGAAAAACATGTTCGAGAAGGCGGCCACCGATCTGGAGGCGCCGCTCGCCGAGGCGAAGAAGACCGCCCTGACCATGCGCAGTCAGCTCGAGCAGCTCAAGGCCAAGCTCGACGAAGCGCGTGTGCGCGAAGGCACGCTGATCGCCCGCCATCAGGCGGCGAAGGCCAAGAAGCAGATCTCGTCGAGTCTCGCCGGCATCGGCGACGGTGCATTCGCGAACTTCGACAAGTACGAACAGAAAGTGCTGAAAACGGAATCCGAGGCCGAGGCCATGGCGGAACTCGCCGGGGACACGACTTCGCTCGACGACGAATTCGCCCAGCTCGAGGCGGGCGACTCCGTCGAAGAAGAACTGGCGCTGCTCAAAGCCGCGGCAGAAAAAAAGTAATTCCGCTGAACGTACACGCAAGGAGCAAGCATGGCCAATATTGTCAATTCCACACGCGCGAAAGTCAAGAAATTCCTCAAGGAGATTTACGGACGGAATTACAGGAACATGGTCGAAGAAGTCGACCAGTCCCTGGTGATCCGCCGCGGCTCCGCGACGGTGCACGTCACGGTCAAGCCGCTGCACAGGGACGACTGCATCGTCAGCGCCCTTTCCTACGTCGTGCAGGGCGCCAGAATCGGTCCGAAAGTTCTCGGCCTGCTCATGCGGCGCAATGCCACCTACCCGATCGGGGCATACGGCCTGCTCTTCGACGATACCATCATCTTCAGCCACAGCATCGCAGGCGCAAACCTCGACGCGAACGAACTGCGGACGACCATCGCCACCGTCGCCTTCGTCGCCGATGAAACCGATGACGAAATCCGCGCGATGTCCGGTGGCTACCGTGCCGTCGATGCCCTCGGCATCATGGAAGAAGAAACAGGCACGGGACAGCAGAAAGGCCCCGTGAAAAAATCCGCTGCGAAAAAAGCGCCTGCGGCGAAGAAGACGCCTGCGGCAAAGAAGACGCCTGCGAAGAAAACGGCGTCTGCGAAGAAAACGGCGTCTGCGAAGAAAAAAGCGTCACGGAAGTAATAGGTCGAGAGACTTGTGACGGGGCCGGCTGCGCGGCCCCGCTCTTTTTCGGCAGGTCGCGACGCGTCATTCCCCCTGCGACCACTGGGCCGAGGGAGTGTCGGCGTATGCAACTGCTTTGACAAAGTGCCTGAAAACTCCCATATTTACATCGATTAGCGGATTTCAGCGAAGCGGCACAGAATCCATCATTTCAAAGGAGCACGGAATGCCCGCAGGGATCAAGCAATGGCCTGACGACAGCCTCGAGCGGCGCGCGTACCGCGCGGTCGAGGACATTCCCGTGGTGGAGGTCAATGACCGGAACCGCCTCGGGTATCATGTTTTTCTCTACCTGAAGGGCGAACTGCCCAGCGTCGAGGAAGCGATACATGTCGCGCAGGCCCGCATGCTCGTCGACGGCGCCGAGGCGCTCCGCCGCATCACCAATGCGCTCGAAGCGGGGGAAAGCGGCGAAGCGATATGAGCGCGCAGACGCCGAAGCGCTCGCATGAAGAGACCCTGCGAGACGAGCGCCGGCACTGTCCCCGGTGCGGATTCGTCATCAACAACCCGATGACGGACCGCTGTCCGCGCTGTTTCAGTCCTGTCGAGCGCAGGGAAGAGAATTGCGGCAGCTGCACCTGGCAGGGCAACTGTGAATTCGCCCATCTCGTTCACGATGCTTCAAAAAAGAAAAAGTAGATCAATCAATCAATCACCATACGAGGCAGGAAATGCAGATAAAAGAAGAGATCGAAGGAGATGTCGTGGTACTCTCCCTTCGTGGGAACCTCATGGGCGAACCGGAAACCACTGAGTTCCGCGACAAGATCAAGAGTGTCGTGCGGGACGGTTTCCTGAAAATCGTCCTTGACGTCTCCAAGATCAAATGGGTCAACAGCTCCGGTCTCGGTGCGCTCATTTCCGCCCTGGCCACCGTCAACAACAGCGGCGGCGACATGCGTCTCGCGAATGTGACCGAGAAGATCAAGAGCCTTTTCATGATCACGCAGCTGATCAAGGTCTTCAAGACCTTCGACACTACGGAACGCGCCGTCGCCAGCTACCTCGTCGACCCCATCAGCGGAAAAAAGACCGAGGAATAGCTTCCCCCGCCGTTTCTTCCGGAATTACGGCGACGCCGTCGCTGCCGCGGCGGCGTTGCGCTGTTTCCAGCCGATGATCGGCGCGCTGCCCGGAACGATTTCCAGGGCGCGGTCGAACATGGTCCCCGCCTTCTCGAACAGTCCCGCGTTGTGCAGGTAAATGCCCCGATTGCTGAGCATGTTGGCATACATGTCCTTGATCGCGGGCACCAGGCGTTCCTCGCTCTCGAACGGACGGTAGCGAAGCGCGGGGAAAAACAGTTCTTCGGCGGGCGGCACGTCCTGCGGGCGGTAGAGCCGGAACGCCAGTCCCTCCGGCACGCGCACGTACCCGGCCCCGAACTGCTTTTCCATCTCAATGGTCAGGTACACGGGGCGGCGGTTGTAGCTGCGGTCTATCATGGCGTTGATCAGTCCGTTGAACGCGTCCTCGATCACGGTGGGATTGTACGGACGTCCTTCTTCGAATTTCAGGAGTTCCGTCTCGAAGCGCGCCATTTCGTCGGACACCAGCGCCGTGAGTTCGGGGAAATTGTTGCGCAGCTGTTCGAGATACCACGAGCGCCGGAACAGCTCCTTGTCGAGCACGATGACGTCGGGACGCAGTTTCTCGACGCGCTGGTAATAATACGAAGCCGACACCCAGTAATCCCACTGGAAGGAGAACACCAGCGCATGTTCCTGCAGTGAGGCGAACATGTTGCGCGTGTAATCCTCGACCAGGTAATTCCCGCGCTGCGACACGCGCACGCCGTTGCTCAGCAGCGGCAGCACGAGTATGGCCGACGCGGCCAGCGTCACGGCCATGGCCGACTGCCTTTTCCCCAGCCACCGCGGCAGCGCCGCCACGGCGAAGGCGCTTCCTGTGGCGAGGACGAAGAAGCCGAGCAGGAAGTAGGTATCGATGTCGTGGATGTCATACCCGGCAGCCCAGAACAGGCAGGTGAGGAGCAGCAGAAGGAGGTACACTCCCAGCTGCCGGCTGCGCCGCCAGGCCACGGCGAGTCCGATCGCCCCGGCCGCGAGGCCGACATAGACCAGGTCACGTCCGAAGGCGCTGAAGGCATAGGCGAACTGCGTCTTCCAGGCGTCGAAGCTGGAGAACATCCAGACGCTGTACTGCGCGCCGGAGACGTGACGGTACAGGGCGTCGGCCGTCACCGGGTCTCCCCAGTTCAGCCATGGATCCGCGGCCGCCCGTAGCGGCAGGTAGAGATACGGCAGCAGTCCTGCGAAAAACGCGGGCAGCGCCAACAGCAGGTCCTTCCAGAAGCCGTCACGTCTGCCGTGACGCCACGGCAGCAGGACGGCAAAACCCGGCAGCAGGAATATCGTGCTCATGTGGTTGGCGAAAGAGAGTCCCAGCAGCAGGGCGAGCAGCAGCAGGCGGCGACGAAAAATCCCCGGCGTATCCTGCGGCGTGAAAAACAGTACGGCAGCACTCCACATCAGCAGGGCGAGCATGAGCATGTGCAGGGAATACACCTCGACGGACAGTGCCGTGCGCCAGAAAGTGCCGGAGAGTCCGAGCACGAGCGCGCCGGTCACGGCGGCAGCCAGGCGCAGGATATCCCCGCCCGCTGCCTCTCCCGCCTGCGCGGCCGTTGCGGAAGCCGCTCTCGCGGAAGTCGCCGCATTCCCGGAAGTCGCCGCTTTCCCGGAACTCGCCGCGGTCATTTTCTTTTCTTTCTTCCCTTTCTTTCCCGCCGACTCTTTCACGGACGTCGAACGCACGCCGAGCAGGACGAAGAGCATCTGCACGGTGACAGCTGCAGCGGCCGCGCTGAGCACGGCCGCCAGGAGGTTGAGGCGGTAGATACCGTCGCCGAGCGGAAGCTGCGCCCAGGTCCCGGCGGCGAGGGTGAAGAGCGGGTAGCCGGTCGGATGGGCGATGCCCCAGCCGTGCGCCACCGCGGCGAGTTCACCGGCGTCGATGAAATCCACCGACGGTGCGAGCGTGAGGACATAGTTGACGAGCGTCAGTGCGAAGACGCCGAGGGATGCGAGCAGGCGTTGCCTGGAAGCTGCGGTCATGACGTCACCTCCCCGTCGGGTTGTTCGGTGATACGGAGGAAATAGTCTTCCAGCGAGCGGCGTGGGGCGAAGTTCGATACGGCGACGCCCGCCTCGACCAGGGCCGCATTGGTACGTGCGAGGTCCTCATCGGCGATCACGCAGCTGAGCTGATCGTCATGCCGACCCGGATCGTGCACCCAGTCCATCTCCGCGAGCAGACGTTCGGCCCTGTCAAGCGGTTCGGCGCTGATGCGCACGGCGATGCGGTCATGTCCGAGCAATTCCCGTACGCTCCCCTGCACGACGAGGCGTCCCCTGTGCAGAATGCACATGCGGGTTGCCACCTGTTCGATTTCATGCAGCAGGTGGGATGAGAGGAAAATGGTCATCCCGTGTTCACTGCGCAGCCGGAGGATCAGTTCACGCACCTCCTTCATGCCCTGCGGATCGAGTCCATTGGTCGGCTCGTCGAGTATCAGCAGTTCCGGGGCGGGCAGCAGCGCCTGCGCGATGCCGAGGCGCTGCTTCATTCCATGCGAGTAGGCCTTGACGCGATCATCGGCGCGGTCGTGCAGTCCCACGATGCGCAGCACGTCTTCGATACGCGCGTGGTCGACGCGACCGTAGAGCGCGGAGACGATTTCGAGATTTTTCCGGGCGCTGAGGTAGAGATAGAAATCCGGGCGCTCCACCAGTCCCCCCACCCGTGCCAGCACGGAGCGGTCCGTGCGCACCTCGCGCCCGAAAAGCTCCAGCCGACCCCTGCTCGGCACGATAAGGGAGAGTATCATGCGTATGGTGGTGCTTTTCCCCGCCCCGTTCGGACCCAGGAAGCCGTAGATGTCCCCGCGATGCACGGCGATGTCCAGCTCTTCGACAGCCGTGCGTTTGCCGAAGTTCTTGCCGAGTCCGTAGGTCTGCAGTATGACGTCTGCTGCTTCCATGGGCGTCCTAGAGGTAGAGAAGGAGAAAGATGGCGGGAATGAGGAAGCCGGCCGCCGTCAGCCAGGCGCCGCGGCCGGTGATGCCCTTCTTCCCCTTGAGGATGAAGAGGCCGGAAACGGCCAGTACGACGAGCGCACCCGCGAAGATGTCCGAGAACCAGGTCCACAGCTGCCGCGGCGTGTTGTAATGCAGGTAGTTCATCTCGAAGAAAACGGCCCGGCGCCGCGCGTGTTCGAGCAGGCCCGCGCCGCTCGGCATGTCGACGGTCAGCGAACCGCCGTCGAGGAATATCTTCAGCGTGCTTTCATCGGGAAAGTAATGTTTTTTGTAATTGCCTTCCTCGTCGAACTCCTCGAGGATGGCGACGGCGGCGGCGCGGTCGAAGTCGTCGCGCGTGATGTCGCCCGGCACCTGCACCTCGCGGTGCGTGATGTGATAGTTCGGGTCCCATTCCTTGATATGGTTCAGCGCGATGCCGGAGACGGCGTAAATGATGGTCATTGCGGAGAAGAAGTAGCCCAGGTCCCTGTGAATGGCCTGGTTCCAGAGTCGGATGCGGTTGCTGAGTTTCATGCGGTGCTGTTCTGCGTAATCGTTTGAAGAACGGACGCCGAAGCGCGTCCCGTAAATTACAAAAAAGGCCAGGCTCTCACCTGGCCCTTTTTGACATCTGCGTCAGGCGCATGTTTAATGGGCGTGCTCTTCACCGGCGGCTTCATCCGCCGGGACTTCCTTCGCGACGGGAACGTCACCGCCATCTTTCATCCTGTAGGTGACGCAATCGAGATGCCAGCGGGAGAGATACGGCTTGCCGCTTTCGGCGAGCTCGGCGCGGAGATTGTTGACCGCTTCCATGCCCTGCGGTTCGACATGGCCGTCATTGTCCCCGGCATGCGCATCGCCGTTCTCCGAGACTTCCTTCTCATGCTGGGCGAGATCCTGTCCCGCGTGGTCGTGCGACGC
>JAVVFP010000611.1:0-2101 GCA_032250495.1 Bacteroidota bacterium
ACGCACGCCAACATCGGCGTGGAGTTCGATTACATCGACATGGTGTTCCTCCGCCTCGGCTACCGCAGCGGCTTCGACGACAAGGACATCAGTTTCGGTGCGGGCGCGCGCTACAGTTCCCTGCGCTTCGATTACGCCTTCGTGCCGCATAACGACAGCTTCGGTAACGCCCACACCATCGCCCTCTCCATCATGCTCTGAGCACCATGTCCCGGCGGCCGCAGATCTGCTTCACCTTTGTGGGAACAGTCTCGCGCGACTCGCGCCTGCGCCGCTTCGCACGCGCCGCCGCGGCCATCGCCGACGTCTCCGTCCTCACGCTCACCGATGAGCCCGCGGCCACACTGCATGGCGTCGCCATCGTGTCCATCCCACGCGGACCGTCCCTTCGCAGCGCCCTTCCGCGCTTCTGGCGCATGGGAGCGGACGCGCTTCCCGCCGGTGGAGCGGACGCGCTTCCCGCCGGTGGGGCGGACGCGCTTCCCGCCGGTGGAGCGGACCTGTACATCGCCGCTGATCTTTACTCTCTCCCCCTCGCCGCACGCCTCGCGGCAGCCGGATCGTCCGGACTCATTTACGATTCCAGGGAACTTTACCGTGCCATCGCCGCGCTCGAGGGCCGAAGGCTGATGCAGGGTTTCTGGTCCGCTCTCGAGCGGCGCTACGCTCGCCGCGCCCACGCCGTACTCACCGTCAATGACAGCATCGCGGAAATCCTGCGCGCGGAGTTTGACGACGTGCGCGTGCTGCACAATTATCCTGACGCGGTCGAGGATCGCGCATCGAACGGGAGCAACCGCCTGCGCGAAGCGCTGGGTATTCCCGCCGATCAGCGCATTCTGCTCTCGCAGGGCGGACTGCAGCGGGGCAGGGGGGCGCTGCTCTGCGTCAACGCGCTGGCGCAGGTCGACGCCGCCGCGCTCGTGTTCCTGGGCGACGGCCCTCTGCGCGATGAGATCCTGCTGCACGCCCGGGTGCATGGCGTGGAGGACCGCGTGCATGTGCATCCCGCCGTGCCGTCCGACGAACTGCTGTCATGGACCGCCGGTGCGGATGTCGGACTGTGCATGATCGAAAATCTCGGGCGCAGCTACTACCTGAGTCTCCCGAACAAACTGTTCGAATACATGGCCGCCGGTCTGCCTGTCGTGGGCAGCGATTTCCCGGAGATCGGCCGCGTCCTGCGTGCGAGCGGCGCGGGCATTCCCGTTCCCGCAGATAATCCCGATGCCCTCGCCGAGTCCCTGCGGCAGCTGCTCGCGGACTCGGCGCGACTCGAGGAACTGCGCCAGCGCAGCGTCGACGCACGCACGGCGTACCAGTGGCAGAGCGAAGAAACGCTTTTTCGCTCCCTGCTCGAAGAACAGCTGCGCAAAACCGCGGACTGACCCTCCGCACATGCTTCGCGCCTTCTCCGGCGGGGGTAGGGGACGGCAATCGAGTAATTTCATCACCGATCACACATTACTCGTCTCCGGCGAGTAATAAACCGACTGGTACGCATTTATTACCCTCACAGGGAAAAAACCCCACAGGATGCCAGGAGCAGGCATGAAAATCAGCAATAAATCCCACTAAGGCGCCTGAAACGGCATATATCAATGCGTGTCGTACCACCGATTCGAGTAATCCCACCAGGGCACCGTTCAGCCCTGCGCGTCAAGACGCGTGCGCAGTGCGCGTTTTTTCTCTTCGGGCAGGGTGGTGAGCTGCAGTATCGCGGCGCTGAGCAGGCGGTATGTTTCGTGGAGATCCGGGGCGGCGGCGGCAATGGCCTGCAGGTGTTCGTCGACGGCGAGGACGTCGCCGCGCGCAGCGGGACCGGTGAGCACGTGTTCGGCGGGGTGGCTGCGCAGCTGCGTCATGACGGATTCGGTCATGGGGAGCAGGTAATCGATCAGCGGTTCGTCCAGTCCCGTGGCGCTGCGCAGGAGGCGGTCGGCATGAGCCGCGATGACGGTGGTGAAATTTCCCGCGAAGACGCAGGCCGCGTGGTAGAGCGCCTTGCTGCGCGCATCGACCCGCAGCGGCATCCACCCGAGCAGTTCCGCGAAGTCCCGCGCGCGCGCGGCGAAGCCAAACGGGCCCTACAGGAGGCTGA
>JAVVFP010000613.1:0-2096 GCA_032250495.1 Bacteroidota bacterium
AGGGCCGTCCCACACAGGGACGGCCTTTTTCTTTCTGTCGATTTGGCGGAGAATTCTCTATCTTGATGCTTTAACCCAGTATTCGTCCCGCCTGCGCAATGCCGGGGGGACTACAACCATTTACGGAGTGAAAATCATGGAAAAGCGTTTCCGTATCCTGCTTGTTGTCACGCTGCTGTTCGCATTCAGCGCCTGCGACGAAGAATCGACGAACGAACCGGTCGATCCCGATGTCGCCGCGCCGACGAACGTGCGGGCCTCCTCCTCCGACCAGGCGGTGATCCTGCACTGGGACCCCTCGAGCAGTGAAGGGCAGGACAATTTCGGCGGATACAAGATCAACGTGAAAAACCAGGACGACAACACGTCGGACGTGCTCAACGCGCCGCGTGGCGACGGCTATACGGTAAGCGGACTCGACAACGGGACGCGTTACGTCTTCACAATATGGGCGGTGACGACGCAGGACAAGGAAAGTCCGACCTCCGTCGGCATCGAGTGGGCGCCGGCCATCCGCCGCTACGAGAACCAGAGCGGAGAGCCGATCCGCGTCTACGCGACCACATCCACCCAGTTCAACAGCGCAGTGGATCTGTTCAATCCCAGCGGTGTCACCGAGGTGATTCCGCAGGCGGGCCCCGAGTTCAAGGATCGCGGTGATTTCTACGTCCATGCCCCGGGCAGCACCAGTAACTTCCTCGTCATCCGCAGTCCGAGCACGGCCAACAACCAGGGCATGGTCACGCAGTTCTCCTCGGTGACGTACGACGCGGACGACCTCGACGAGCATTACACGACGACACCGCCCCGCGTTTCGTCCTACACCAATCAGGAAGTCAGCATTACCAACGCCACGGTAAGCACCGGTACCATCGTCTACGGCCGCCTGAGCCGCGGGAGCAGCTACTACTACTTCCGCCTCCTGGTCAAGCGCGGCGCGAACGGAAGGATGGTACAGGGCAGCGGAGCGGATCGCTACCTCGAATTCGACGTCTCCTATCAGCATGTCCGTGACGTGCCCTTCGCCAAGAAATAATCATTGCAGTGACAGTGAAGAATATCATGCTTCCAGCATTTTACACGGACGACGGGAGCGGACTTCCGCTCCTGTTCGTCCACGCCTTTCCCCTGAATTCCAGCATGTGGCGTGCCCAACGGAGGGATTTGAGCACCTTCTTTCGCGTGCTGACCTTCGACCTTCCCGGCTTCGGACGCGGCGGGGATTTTCCGCCCGCTTTCTCCCTCGACGACGCGGCGGACATGGCCGTCGCGCTGCTCGATGACCGTGGCATAGACCGTGCGGTCGTCTGCGGCTGCTCGATGGGGGGATACATCGCGCTCTCTCTCCTGCGACGCCACCCGGAGCGACTCACCGCACTCATTCTGGCCAACACGCGTGCGACCGCGGATTCGGATGCCGCCCGGGAGAAGCGGGTCCAGCAGGCCGCCGACGTTCGCGACGGGGGACTGCAATCGCTGCGGGACGAGATGCTGGGCAAGCTGCTCGGTGAAACCACCGTTGCGTCCGCTCCCTCGGTTGTTCGATCCGTGGAGGAAATCCTGCAGCTCGCCACAGCGGAAGGGACCGCGGGCATGCTCGAAGCGATGGCCGCACGCCCGGACGCGACCGCCGCGCTGGCGGAGACCAGGCTTCCCGTCTGCGTGATCAGCGGGGCGGAGGACGGACTCATCCCGGCTTCGGAAGCGGATGCGATGCACGAGGTGCTGCGCAACGGGGAGCGGACCGTCATCCCGAACGCCGGCCACCTCAGCTGCCTGGAACGGCCCATCCGCTTCAACAGCGCGGTACGCAGTTTCCTGGAAAGCCATGTGCTGAGCTGACATGGCAGCGGCGCAGAGCGTACAGTCGCCCGCGCTCCTTCGCGGCATCGGACTCCTGCTCGGCGCCGCCCTGTTCATCGTCATCCTCCTGCTCCCCCCGCCGGAAGGACTGGGTGCGACGGGACAGCAGGTCCTTGCCGTCGCCGCGCTCATGGCCGTCTGGTGGATGACCGAGGCGCTGCCGATTCCGGTCACCGCGCTGCTCCCCGTGCTGCTCTTTCCCCTCTTCGACGTGATGAGCGTTCGCGCCGCAG
>JAVVFP010000614.1:0-2093 GCA_032250495.1 Bacteroidota bacterium
CTTGCATTTCCCCACCGCAACACTTATGTTGTTTGCGAGATTTGAAATATTCCAAACATAGAGAACACGAAATGGACGAGCGCAGCGCGGAACTGCACAGGGAGTTTGTCGACGCTTTCGGCAGTCTGTATGCCGCGTACGGCTGGAAGCGCCTGGACGGTCTGATCATCGGGTTGCTGATGGCGCGGGCGGAGACGCTCAGTCTCGATGAAATCTGCGAGGCACTCGGTCGCAGCAAGGGACCGATTTCCGAATCGGTGCGGCAGCTTGCCGACAAAGGCCTGCTGCGGAAGATGCCGGGTCGGGAAAACCGACGGGCGTATTACGCGGTGGATCCGGAGCTCTTTCATCACAACCACCTTCAGAACATGATGGTCGTACGCAAGAACCGTCAGATCGCCGAGCACTTCCTCGCCAGCAGCGCAGGCGTGGAGGGCACGGAAGGAATGCGCAGCAACCTGCGCAGCATGCATGCGTTCTATACGCTCATGGAAAGCTTTTACAGCGATTTTTCCGCGCGCTGGCAGGACGAACGCGCGCGGCAGCAGGCAGGGGAGGGGGCGTTCGCCACAGTGAAGGAGAGCAGTGAATGAGAGAAGCGACCATTCGGGGTACGGGGCTCTACGCGCCGGGCGAGCCCGTGCCCAACAGCGTTTTCGACGCGCGGCATGGCGAGGAAATCGACGCCTTCCTTCGCGCCAACCGTAACATCCGGCAGCGCCACTACATGAATGCCGACCAGGCGACCTCGGATCTGATCCTTCCCGCGGCGCGCGACGCGCTTGCGGAGGCGAAAATCACGCCATCGGAGCTGGACCTTGTGATCGTCGCCACCGATACACCCGACTATATTTCTCCCAGCACCGCGGCCGTGGTCCAGCACAGGCTGGCCGCGGTCAACGCAGGTGTTTTCGACGTCAACACTGCCTGCGCGGGTTTCGTGACCGCCATGGACATTGCATGGAAATACCTCCGTGCCGACGACCGGTATCGGCATATCCTCGTGGCGGGAGCCTACGGTATGAGCAAGTACCTCGACTTCGACGATTACAGGATCGCCTCGCTCTTCGCGGACGGCGCCGGTGCGGTCGTCGTTTCCGCTGCAGGAACTGCGCATCACATACTCGCATCGGAGCTTTATGCGGACGGCAGCTACCACGATTACATGGGCATTTACGCGGGCGGCACCCGGATGCCCGCGAGTCATGCCGCCATAGAGAACCGCGATACGCTTCTGCGTTTCGCGAAAAAGATCCCGCCGGAAACCAACCCCGAAAACTGGCCGCGTCTCATCCGTTCCGTGCTCGCGCGGGCCGGACGAGAGGTGACGGAGGTCGCGCATTTCTTCTTCACGCAGATCAACATCAACAGCATCAAGCAGACACTCGAACTGCTCGGCGTGCCGACCGAGCGCGCCCACAATATCATGGATCGTTACGCCTACACCGGGAGCGCGTGCATTCCCATGGCCATCGCCGACGCCGCGGATGCGCACGTCCTTCGGGAAGGTGACCTCATCGTCCTCATGGGATCCGGCGGCGGCATATCCATGGCGGCGATGACGATGGAGTGGAGTTACGGTACCGGAGCACAGTAACAGTGACCAGGCAACGGAGCGACAATGGCTGACGGCTCTCTTTACGCATGGATATTCTTCACATTGTACGCCCTGGCGGTGACGGCGATCGCCTTATGGAGTCGCACACGTGCGCGATCGATGGAATCGTTCTCCGTCGGCACGCGTACGGTCAGCCCGTATTTCGTCGGACTTTCGCTTGCCGCGAACATGACCAGCGCGGCCACGTTCATCATCAACCCCGGGTTCATCGCGCTGTACGGCGTCTCGGGCGTGGTGAGCTACGCGCTGGTGATGCCGCTGGCGGCCATGGTGTCGCTGGTGGTCTTGACCAAGGGGTTCCGCAAGCACGGCCAGACGGTCAAGGCCCTCAGCCTGGCCCAGTGGATGGGCACGCGCTGGCAGAGCCGCGGCTTCGGCTTCTTCTTCGCGGTGCTGTCGTTGCTGCTGGTGACGTTCATCGTGCTGATCGTCGTGGGGCTGACCAAGGTGCTGAGCGCGGCGCTGGCCGTGGACC
>JAVVFP010000041.1:0-12126 GCA_032250495.1 Bacteroidota bacterium
CGGGATGTCCATTTTATATAAAAAAACTCCGGTCCTGGGACCGGAGTCGAACTCAAGGGGGAAACCGGAGGTCAATGCATGACGCCGTCGGGAGGAGTGCCGGTGAACATCTGTCCCGGATCCTGCGGGATGCTGATTTCACCGAATTTGCGCTCGAACTTCTCGATGTTGTCACGCAGAGCGTTGAGCAGGAGCTTGGCATGCACCGGTGTCATGACAACGCGCGCATGGACCTTGGCCTTGGGGACACCGGGGAGGATGCGGGTGAAGTCGATGACGAATTCGGCGTTCGAGTGCGTGATGATGGCCAGGTTCGAATATATACCTTCGGCCTCTTTCTCGCCCAGCTCGATATTTACCTGCTGGTTCCGGGGTTCCTGGGGCGTGTTGCTCATCGTTCCTCCAATGGAGTGTGAAAATTACTTGCGAAGCGCATCCGCCTTGTTATAGGCGTCTTCTGCTTCCTTGGTCATGCCGATGGTGGCGTAGATTTTTCCGGCAAGGTCCCAGTTCGATGCGATGTCCGGTTGCATTTCCACCAGTTTTTGAATGTAGGGAATGGCTTTCCGGATAACGGACTTGTAATCGGTCTGCTGGGCATCCGGGTCCGTTGAATCGTCGGCACTGCGAATGTTCGCTCCCAGGCGCAGATACGCGACAGCGATGTTGTACATGGCACTGATGTTCTCGGGGTCGATGTTCAGTGCGCGATCGAGATAGGTCGCGGCGTTCTCAAACTCGTTGATCTGGAGATAGGCGGTACCGGCTGCGTACTGTGCGCTGGCATCCTTCGGGTTATTATCCGCGTACGCCTTGAACTTCTCTACTGCTTCCTTGACGCGGTCGGCGGCGATATAGGTGTTCAGCAGTTCGTTGTTCAGATCGGGATTCTCCGGGAAATCCGCGATCGCTCGGTTGAGCAGGGTCAGTGCCTCATCGTACTTCGCACTCGCACCTTCCTCGTCCCCACCTTTTTTCATCGCATTGGCATCCATGACAATCAGCTGCCCGAGCGCGCTGTACGCCTCGGCGGTGGGATTTTCCTCGATCTGCTTTGCGAGCGGTTCGCGCGCGGCCTCGGTATCTCCCATACCCATGAGGGCAAAGGCCTGGTAGACATAGGCATTGTACTTGGCGGAACTGTCCGGCTCGAGCATTACGGCAGCTCCGAAGGTCTCCGCTGCTTCCTTGTACAGCGCCTTGTTCTTGGTCAGCTGCGCTTTCTTGAAGGTGTTGGCACCGTGGTTGAAGGCCTGGCCCCAGTAGGAGAGACGGTAGCTTTCAATTTCCTGCGTGGTCTTGCCGCCGAGCTGCTTCGCCTTCGACCAGGCCTCCTGCAGCTTGCCGTATTCCTTCTTCTCGGCGTACACATGCCCGATCCAGTACCAGCCTTCGGCACTGTTGGGCTTTTCCTTGATTTCCTTTTCAAACGCTTCCTGCGCCTTCTCGAGCTTCTCCTTGTTCTTGCCGGACTGGTACTGTTGGAGATACAGTTTCCCGCTGGTAATATTCGGGGACGAGCACTGAAAGCCCATCGTCGCAAGTCCGATCAGGACGAAGGCGACCAGTGCCATCCGCGACAGTGAGAATTGTTTCATGGGTTCCTCGGTTCTTCTTATGAGATATGGATAGGAATTCCTGAAATTTTCCAGACAACAAAATATCCATACCGCCGGGCAAAGGCAAGGACACAGTTCATCACCCGCTGCCAGCATCCGCTGGACGAGGACGCGATCCGTGCAAACGCGATACGATAATATTTTCTCTTTTCTTGGGAAATTGTATTGAATCGCGGCAGGTCAAAAAGCCCGTACCTAAGCACCGAATTTCAAAGAAGATGCGATGGATTTCGCGCTTGACATTTGCAGGAATTCGCCTATATTGGACATTTAGGTGTTAGAAAATATGGTATTCGGAAGCGGGAAAAAACGACAGATACTCGGGGGACAGCGGAACAGTGGCGCCGCGGGGGCCGGTATGCACCGGCAAAAGCTTGAGGCCCTTCTCGCTGTCTGCCGAAACAACCTTGCCGCCGTGGATGAAGGGCTGATTACTCGTGCCTTCAACTACATGTTGCAGGCTCACAGGGAGCATCAGCGCAAGTCTGGAGAGCCGTACTACACGCATCCTTACGCCGTTGCGATGATCGTGGCGCAGGAGATTCCACTCGACGACGTCTCCGTCGTTGCCGCATTGCTGCATGATGTCATTGAGGACTGTGAAAACTATACGTACGAGGATCTGGCGGAGGAATTCGGTTCCACGATCGCGGACATTGTCGAAGGTGCCACAAAAATCTCGACCATACTCGTCAGCAAGGAAATCACGAAGGCGGAGAATTATCGCAAGCTGATGGTGTCGATGATACAGGATATCCGCGTCATCCTCGTGAAGTTCGCCGATCGCCTTCACAATATGCGCACGCTCGAGTTCGTCAACGAGCAGAAGCAGGAACGCATCGCGCGGGAGACGCTCGAGATCTTTGCGCCGCTGGCCCACCGCTTCGGTCTCGGACGCATCAAATGGGAATTGGAGGACCTCTCCTTCAAGTATCTCCACGCTGAGGATTACCGCCAGCTCAAAAAGCAGATCTCCGTCAAACGGCGGGACCGCGAGGATTACATCAAGCGCTTCTGCGCTCCGCTGGAGAAGGAACTTGCGAAAGTGAACCTGAGCTTCGAGATGAGCGGTCGGCCAAAACATCTGTACAGCATCTACAAAAAGATGGTCGATCGGAACAAAACCTTCGATGAAATCTACGACCTGTTCGCCATCCGCGTCATTCTCGACACGCGGGAGGAAAAGGACTGCTACCTGGCCTACGCCATCGTCTGCGAGGTATACACACCCATTCCCGAACGATACAAGAATTACATCGCTCTGCCCAAGCAGAACGGGTACAAATCCATACACACGACCGTTCTCGGCCCAGACGGAAAAATGGCCGAAGTGCAGATCCGCACGCGTGAGATGCATGAAGTCGCCGAGAAGGGGATCGCCGCACACTGGGCATACAAGGAAAGCGTCCAGAACAAGGCCAGCGCCTTCGAGAACTGGATTCGCTGGGTACGCGAGATTCTGGAAAGCCCGCAGGGGGCGGCATCCGATGAGGAGGGAGCGCGGCAGCTGCTCGACAATTTCCGACGGAATCTCTACCAGGACGAAATCGTGGTTTTCACGCCGAAAGGCGACTTGATCGTACTTCCCAACGGCGCGACGCCGGTGGATTTCGGATTCGAAATTCATTCAGAGGTGGGACTGCACACCATCGGAGCGAAAGTCAACGGCAGGATTGTGCCGCTCAACCGCAAGCTGCATAGCGGCGATCAGGTGGAGATCATCACTTCCAGGAACCAGTACCTGAGTGCGGACTGGGAGCAGAACGTCGTGACGCACAAGGCCAAGACCGCCATCCGCCGCTTCCAGAACGAACAGACCAAGCAGGTGCTGCAGCTGGGACGGGAAAAATGGGAGCGAAGGGCGAAGAAACTGAAAATTCCGCTCGACGAAGAGCCGCTGCTTCACGCCGCCAAAGTGCTGCGGTTTCCCGGACTGAGCAAAATGATGGTTGCGCTGGCAAAGGATGAAATATCCGTCGATGATATCGCCCGGGCCGTGAAAACGGCTGCGGAAGAGGCAGAGGAGGCGATCGATCTTCCACAGCGGAATCAGCAGGAGGTTTTCGAAGAATTCGCCGAGCGTGCGCGCAGCGAGAAAGGAATCATGATCGATGGGGAAACTGCGGACATCGAATACGAATTCGCCCGCTGTTGCAGTCCGTTGCCGGGGGACTCGGTGATCGGTTTCGTGACGCTGGGACACGGTATCAAGATCCATCGACGCAATTGCAAGAACATTCAGCGACTGCTGCGGGACGATACCGATGCCAGCATGCGCGACCGCCTCATCGAGATCAGCTGGCCGGGGAGCGGGGGCAGCGAGTATCTCGGTGGCATACGCGTGGAAGGCGAAGACCGTCCCGGAATACTTAATGAAATCGCACTCGCGGTCACGAGTTATCAGAACACGAATATTCGCAGCGTTAACATAGAGACAGAGAAATCCTTCTTTCACGGTTCGGTGCTGGTCACGGTACGCAGCCTGGATCATCTCCAGCGCCTGATCGAACGGTTGAAAAAGGTCAAGGGCATCTCGAACGCCGAACGCTATATCGAGATGTCGTAACCCCCATATGGAGGAAGTAATCCATGAAAGAAAAGGTCCCCACACTAACACGAAAGGACATCGCACGAAAAGTCGCCGAACAGCTGTCCGTCAAGGTGCAGGATGCGGATCACGTTGTTGACACCGTCCTGACCTCGATCCGGGAACTGCTCATGACAGCGGACCCGGAAGTTCGCCTCGAGGTAAGAGATTTCGGTGTGTTCGAAGTCAAGTTGACGAAGGCGAAGCCGCGCGCTCGCAACCCGAAAACCGGTGACAAAGTCTACGTACCCCCGAGGAGAAAAACCCATTTCAAACCGAGCAAGCTGCTCAAGACCTTCCTGACGAAGCCGCTGAGTCCGCAGGCCGAGGCACGCTTGCTTGAACGTGACCTGCAGGAGCGGAAGACCGTCATGCAGAGGAAATCCGTGGAGGAGTTCTTTGCCCAGTAACACCGGAAGAGTTCTTGCCATTGATTACGGGGTGCGACGCGTCGGACTCGCGGTTTCCGATGAACTCGGAATAATCGCCAGCGGCGCTGGGACGATGCAGAACGGCGATGATTTTCTGTCACGGCTCATGGTATTGATCATGGAACGCGATATCGGAACCGTCATCATCGGACTCCCTCTGACGCTTCGCGGCGAGCATGGCGTTTCCGCGGCCATGGTGGAAAAATTCGCCGACCAGTTGCGCGAGGCCACGACGCGGCCTGTACACCTGGTCGACGAACGTTTCACATCCAGTATCGCGGAACGCACAATCCGTGAAATGGGCGTTGGGAAAAAGAAGCGGCGGGACAAGGGGAAGGTCGATGAAATCGCCGCGATCATACTCCTGCAGGGGTATCTCGACACGCATACAAAAACCGCCGGCATTTAGGCCGGCGGTTCGTTTTCGCTGAATGAAACCGTACCGCGGTCAATCCACCCATTCCGCCGTGAACACGTTCGTATCTCCTTCCCTGCGATTGTTTCGGTTCGAACAGAACACGAGGGTCTTTCCGTCCCGTGTGAACATCGGGAAGCCGTCGAAACCGTCAAACCATGTCAGGCGCTGCAGATCACTCCCATCCACCTTGATGATGTACAGGTCGAAGTTGCGGGGATTGGAGCCGTCCATGTTCGAGCTGAAAATGATGCGCTCGCCGTCGGGATGCAGATATGGGGCGAAATTGGCTGCGCCGTTATCGGTGACCTGGCGCATATTCCTGCCGTCCGCATCCATGATGAAAATTTCGAGATTGGTCGGACGCACCAGGTGCTCGGAAACCAGTTCCTGGTAGGCTGCAAGTTCTTCCTCCGTCTCGGGTCGGCTGGCCCGGAATACTATTTTACTTCCATCCGCCGAATAGAACGGTCCCCCGTCGTATCCTTTCGCGAAAGTGAGCCGACGTACGTCGGTGCCGTCCAGCGCCATGGAGTAAATCTCGGGATCACCGTCCTTGGTTGAAGTGAAGACGATGCGGTCGCCCTTCGGGGAAACCGTCGCCTCCGCGTCATAGCCGGGAGAGGAGAACAGCGCAGTGACGCCGCTGCCGTCACTGCGTGCGGTGTAGATATCGAATTCGGGGTACAACTTCCAGACATAGCCCTTGCTGCGGTCCGGGGATGGCAGGCAGCCGGGATCGTGCATGAAGGTGGAGGAGTAGATGATGCTTTCACCGTCCGGCATCCAGTAGGAGCATGTTGTGCGTCCTTCACCGCTGCTGACGCGCGTCATGTCCCCGCCGGTCAGGGGCATCGTGTAGATCTGGTCGCAGTCCATATCCGCCGCCTTACGCTGGAATATGAGCATGGTTTCGTCGAAGCTCAGGTAGGCTTCCGCATTCTCGCCTTCGAAAGTCAACTGCCGGACGTTCCGCAGGCGCGTCTCCTCAGGAAGCGTCAGCGCGCTGTCCTGCTGCGCTCCTTCCTTCGTGTCCGCATCCTGCTCCTCGCGCGCGCAGGAGGTGAAAAGGATCAGCAGAGTGCATGCAGCAAGGGGAAAGAAGGTTCTCATTGGCACCTCTATCATTCATTCTGAAAAAATACGTGTGGGTTCAGCTGACGGAAGCAGCGCGCAGTGTCACGACGGGACAGGGAGCATAGCGCACAACGCGCTGCGCGATGCTGCCGATGAAGAAGTGCTCAAGGCCGCTGCGGGCATTGGTTGCGATAACCACAAGGTCGGCCTTGACCTCGTTCACATAATCGAGAATCTCGTCGGCGGTCTCTCCCTTGCGCATGATTACCGTGACGGGAACAGCAGTGTCCAGGTTGTCGAGCAGCGCATCGCATTTCGCACGCAGCTCCCGAATCATGACTTCCTCGACGACATCCTCGTTCAGGTCGAAAGTTCGCATTGAGAGCACGGAAAACACATCCTGGTAGACATGAAGCATATGGATGTCCGCCCCGTACAATTCCGCCAGATGCGCGGCCTCACGGAGCAGGGGCGCGGAGGCAGAGGAAAAATCAACCGGGACGACAATGGTCGATGCAGATTCGAGCATGAGGTTACAGGGAGGCCTGCCGGGATTTATACACGTGGTAAAGAATCGTTTTGATCGATTCCGCGGTCGATTCCGGACAGCGTTTGTGATGCCCATGTTTCATCAGGCACAGCTTCGTGGCAATGTTGAGCTGATACTCTCCGAGCAATTCGGGACGCTCGTGCACGACATGCTGCAGGACATCGATTTCTGCCTCGCTCAGACCGCTTGAATCCTTGTCCGCGAGGGCGCTGATGAATTCGTTCAGCTGCTCGTCCGACATGCTATTGTATTGCTGTGTACCCATCGTTCCTGTAAATACCATCCGTTCAGTATATGCGTACCCGCGTCTTACGTGTCAACCGCGATCTCATCGGATGACGCGCCTGCGGGGGTACTTTTTTTCTTTTTCCGATCCTTGTCTTCGAAACCGCGCTGCGTGGCATAATCATAGAGCTGGGATCGCAGCATCTTTCGTCCGCGGTGCAGACGGGAACGGACCGTGCCTATGGGACATTCGACAAAGTCGGCGATTTCCTCATAGGTGAAGCCCTCGATGTCACAGAGGATGACAACGGTCCGGAATTCTTCCGGCAGGGCTTCAAGCGCAGTGGAAACATCGTCGTCGAGGATGTTGGAGAATATCTTTTCCTCCAGATCATTCGCGTCCGTCGATTCTGCGCGTATGGTATGATAAAATTCCTCCACATCGTTGTAATCCACCTTGGCGGGTTCTTTCGAGGTGCGCCGATAGATGTTGATGAAGGAATTTTTCATTATTCTGAACAGCCAGGCCTTGCAGTTCGTTCCCTGCTCGAACTTGTCAAAAAACCGGTAGGCCTTGAGGTAGGTTTCCTGCAGGAGATCATCGGCCTCATCCGGGTCGCTGGTCATGCGCAGCGCGAAATTGTACAGCGCATCCATATGCGGAAGCGCCTCCCTCTCGAAGTCGAGATGGCGTTTTCGCAGGCTTTCCGGGGAGTCCGACGGCTCCACGTTTCCCGATTGAATATCCTCCTGGATCTCGGGATCTACGACAGACATAATACTCCGCTTGTTCGGTCTTGAATCAATGAAATATACATACCCCGGGGACAAGGAGCAATGTTCACGGTTTCGTAGCGGTACATTCGTCGCTTCCGTGGGGGTGCTTCTCGCTGCAATGGTGAATTTTCAGTCCTTTTCTCTTGATAATATGCGCGATTCTTCTATATTTCCAATTAAGATATGATTAATCTGCTTTATTCTCATCGTAATTGCAACACAAATCGACGTTTCCTTCCGTGATATTGAAGCATTCCTGGTCCCTGGGGAGCACCGTCCCCGCCCTCTGTCCGAAATGCAACGCAGAAGCTCTTCACCGCAGTCATGCGCATACGGCTCTCGAGGAAAAACGGAAGCAGCTGGGCTCGAAGCGACCGTACCGCTGCCATGAATGCCAGTGGCGCGGCTGGCTCGAGGAGTCTCATCTGCGATATTCCGCTGCGGTCGCCAAGGCACGCGTGGTGACGAACAATGAACATGATGTGGATGTGCCCGATATTGATCTCGACGAGATTCCATCGACGGACCGTGCCCCCGATCAGCGTGAACGCGGCGGGGGAGCAGTCGCGGCGAATGGCAGCGCACGGCGCCCTGCGTCGGCGCAGGAACCGTCCACCGCGGGTCGAGGCGGCCAGGGACGGCGCGGAAAAGGAGGTCACACATCGAGCGGTAACAGCGGTCACGGATCACGCGGTAACAGCGGTCGCGCTTTGCACGGAAGTGACCGGGTGGAGCCCGGGGACTCTGTCGCGGAGGTCCTGCCCGAAGGAGAGCGTCTTCCGGACTTTGACGATGCGGGATCGAGCCCGGTGACACGAAAGGTCGATCCGGCCTTTCATCATCACGCCCGTCACACAGCGAAGCGCTGTCCGGGCTGTGGTGAAGCCACGCTGTTTCGTTCACGATCACGCGGTTTCGGCGAGAGCGTCAAGAAAAAATTTACTCGGAAGCGCCTCTATCGCTGCCACCGCTGCGGTTGGCGAGGTTGGCTTAGCCGGGGATTTTGAGTGTTCCCGATCAGCGTCTCGACAGGCTTATTGAATTAGTTCAACTTTTCCCACCATTTGATGGATTGATCCATGCAGATCTCCAAATCAGCTGGCTACGCGGTGCACGGACTCGGGTATCTCATCACCCGTGGTACGCAGCAGCCCGTACAGATCTCCGAAATCGCGGAAGACCAGGATGTCTCAAAGACGTACCTGGCAAAAATCTTCCAACAGCTGTCCACCGCGCGCATCGTGGTCGGACATCGCGGTGTCACCGGTGGTTACATCCTCGCCCGCGACCCTTCCGAAATCACATTGGTCGATGTTATTGAAGCTGTCGACGGTCCGATTATTCGCCGCCACTGCTGTCTCGGCCTGTTTGGCTGCTCAATCAAGTCCAAATGCGTCGTCCTGGATGCCTTTTCGGAAGCCAACGAGCGCTTCGTCGCGACATTGCAGAAAATGACGTTGAAGGATGTGGTCGACGGCATGTCCAAGGTCAAGGCACCGTTTCTCGCAACTGACAAAGGGAAGCGCTGATCCTGAGCGCAGGCCGGTATATGCCGGTCGGAATGCATCGCTGTGGAATTCACTCTTCAACATACGGATGCGGGCTGCAAGGCGCGTGCGGGGACAGTGCGAACCGACCATGGACTGGTGGAAACACCGATTTTCATGCCTGTCGGAACGCAGGGGACCGTCAAGGCCGTCGAGCAGCGCGAACTGCGTGAAATGGACGCCCGGATCATCCTCGCGAACACCTATCACCTCGCGCTGCGTCCGGGAACGGACCTTCTGGAGGAGGCGGGCGGACTGCATCGTTTCATGAACTGGGAACGCCCGATTCTCACCGACAGCGGCGGCTACCAGGTGTTCTCCCTGTCCGAACTCCGGAAAATCGAGCAGGGCGGTGTCACCTTCCAGTCACACATTGACGGATCGTATCATCACTTCACGCCCGAGCGTGTCATCGATCTGCAGCGCTCCATCGGTTCGGATATCATGATGATACTCGATGAATGTCCCCCGGCGGAGTGCGGATACGAATATGCCGCGCGGAGCAGTGCGCTGACGCTGCGCTGGGCGGCACAGGCACGCGAGCATGTGGCGCGGACCGCAGCGCGGTACGGACACGCACAGTACGCCTTCGGCATCGTTCAAGGGAATGTGTTCGAGGATTTGCGTACGGAGAGCGCCCGGGGATTGATGGAGCTGGACTTCGATGGCTACGCCATCGGGGGATTGGCCGTCGGGGAGGCGGCCGAGGTGATGTACCGTATCACCGACCACACGACGGATGTCCTCCCCGCGAACAAACCGCGCTACCTGATGGGCGTCGGTACACCGGTCAATATCGTGGAATCCATCGCTCGTGGAGTGGATATGTTCGACTGCGTCATGCCGACACGCAACGGACGGAACGCCATGGTGTTCACGCCGGATGGTCCCGTCATGATCAAAAAGGAGCGCTACCTGCACGAGTTCTTTCCCATCGACGCGGAATGTGACTGCTATACCTGCAGCAATTTTACACGCGCGTACGTAAGCAACCTGTTCCGGACGCGCGAGATTCTCGGACTGCAGCTCGCCTCCCTGCACAACCTTACGTTTTACCTGCGATTGACGCGCGACGCGCGAAATGCTATCTTTCAAGATCGTTTCTCTGCATGGAAAGACGCCTTCGTCGCAAGGTATCATGCACAGTCAGTAGAATAATTTCCGATACTCAGTATTATTCAGGAGCCACACCGTGATTACCCAACTATTTGCCATGGCGCCCCAACAGGGAGGAAGCGGCGGCGGCGGGATGTTCAGCACGCTGATTTTTTTCGCGTTGATTTTCGTCATCTTCTACTTCATGATTCTGCGTCCCCAGCAGAAGCGTGCCAAGGAGCGGCAGAAGATGCTCGACAGTATCAAGAAAGGCGACAAGGTCATCACTTCCGGCGGCATGCACGCCAAAATCGTCAACGTTGACGAGAAGACGGTTCTTCTCGATGTCGGTGATAACCTCAAACTGAAATTCGATCGCTCGGCCATCAGTACGGTCACGCGTGAGGCCTCGGCCGAATAAAATACGGAGTTGCCACAATGGCACAGTCATTCAATACTATCGATGAGGCGATCCACGCGATCCGCGCCGGAGAAGTCATCATCATCGTGGACGACGAAGACCGTGAGAACGAAGGGGACTTCGTGTGCGCGGCGGAAAAAACCACTCCGGAGATCGTCAATTTCATGGTGCGGCACGGCCGGGGAATGGTTTGCGTCCCCCTCACCGAGCAACGCATGGAAGCCCTGCAGCTCGGCATGATGGTGGACGGGAACACGGCGCTGCACGGGACGAACTTCACGGTTACGGTGGATTACGTACACGGGACCACGACCGGTATCTCCGCCGCCGATCGCGCGGCCACGATTCGCGCCCTCGCGGACCCCGCCACACGGCCGTCCGATCTGGCACGGCCCGGACACATCTTCCCGCTCAAAGCCGTGCAGGGCGGCGTCCTTCGCCGGGCCGGACACACCGAGGCGGCGGCGGATCTCAGTCGCCTCGCGGGACTCGAGCCGGTCGGCGTGGTATGCGAGATCCTGAAAGAGGATGGCACCATGGCGCGAACCACTGAGCTTTTCGCTCTCGCGGAAGAACACGAGCTCAAAATCGTCACAGTCAATCAGCTGATCGAATACCGCGTCAAGAAGGAAAAGCTGGTCAAGAAGGAGATCGTCACCCATCTTCCCACGCGCTACGGTGAATTCGATATCCACCTCTACACGAATACAATGGACAACAAGGAACACCTCGCCCTCGTCAAGGGCGACATCAACGATGATGCCCCGGTCCTCGTCCGTGTTCACTCGGAGTGTCTCACCGGCGACACCTTCGGTTCCCTCCGCTGCGACTGCAAGGATCAGCTCAATGCGGCGATGATGATGGTCGAACGCGCCGGTCGTGGCGTCGTGCTCTACATGCGCCAGGAGGGCCGCGGGATCGGGCTCGCCAACAAGCTGCGGGCTTATAATCTGCAGGACTCCGGCTTCGATACCGTGCAGGCGAATATTGAACTCGGATTCCGCGACGATTTGCGCGACTACGGCATCGGCGCACAGATACTCGCTGATCTGGGTATCAGGAAAATGCGCCTGCTGACGAATAATCCGAAGAAAGTCGTCGGTCTGAAAAGCCATGGTCTCGAGATAGTGGAGCGTGTTCCGATCGAGAGCTTGCCCAACGATATCAACGAAACCTACCTGCGTACCAAGCGCGACAAAATGGGACATCTGATCCTTCATCAGCACAGCTGACACGGTATCAGCACAGCTGACACGGGCTGAGATGCGCCGGGAATTTCATTTTCCGGCGGAACAGACTTGACAATGTCGCACAGGACGCCTATATTACAACCTCATAGCCAGAATTCCTGCCCGGAATACTGGCTATGTTTTTATTCTCTC
>JAVVFP010000615.1:0-2092 GCA_032250495.1 Bacteroidota bacterium
TTGCAGAACATCTCGACGCCGATCTGCTCGTCATCGCCACCGATGTCGACGGCGAAGCGAATGAAATACATGCCGGCGGGAAGCGGCGTTCCGTCGCTTCCACGCGCGTTCCACTGCATGACGTGGCGGCCTGCCTGTCGCTGCTCGCCTTCGAGCAGGGTGCCCACGCGCTGGCCAAGGGAATTATGCACTGCGAGATGCACCGACCCCGGGACCGCGAGTGTGAAGGGAATGCTCGCGGCATTTCCCACGGAGACGGGACTCGGGTATGTCTGTTCCAGCGCAATGACGCCGGGCTGAATCTCCGCGGACTGAATCTCGCTGTAGGCGAACGTGCCGTCCGTATCAATCTGCTTGAGACGGTAGTATACCGTGTTTTCGTCACGGGAGGATACGGGGCGCTCGTCGATCCATGTGTAGCTGTGCGCTTCCGTCGTCGTACCGTTCCCGTGTACGAAGCCGATACGTTCGAAGTGCTCTCCGTCCCCACGCTCGATTTCGAAGCCGAGATTCCCGGTTTCTGTTTCGGTATGCCAGCTGAGCATCATGCTGCCGTCGGCCCTGCCGGTGACGTTGAAGGCGCTCAGTTCGACGGGGATGATGAGGCCCTGAATGATTTCCACCGAGTCGTTGACATTGTACGTCAGATCCGCGTTGAACACACAGGTCATCTGCACGTTCTGCTGATACGGGATGGTCTGGTAGGGACGGACATCGTACAATCCGAGCGTCACCGTCCCGTTTGCGGTGGGATGGATATTCATCGTGTAGCGCATGACTTCATAGAAGCCGTCGCCGAGCGGGTTGTTCTGGCAGTCCGTCGTGGGAGCGAAATACTGGTCTGTCACCGGCAGCGCAGCTCCGGGATTTCCGTACTGTGCGTGCTGGTTGAACCACGCGGACGTTCCAAACGCCTGGCTGCGGTAGGGGTTCTGCCAGTAACCGGTCTGATAGCGCTGCTGGGCCCCCTGGAAGACCAGCTTACTGCTCGTGAACGTAAAGACGGAACAGAAGCCGCCGATTCGTCCGTAGGGCGGCGCCCAGACATGTGAGCGTGGATATATGTCCAGTGCCGCAATGAGCGTTCCGCCCTGCCCCTGGTTGCATACCGTACGAATACGCATGATCACGTTGTCCGCGGAGACGACCTGCGCCTCCAGGGTGGTGGTAGAAAGAACAGCAATGGCAAATGCAAGCAGTGTAGCAGCTTTGCGCATAGAATACCTCCGTTTCGAAAGACAGGATCTTTCAATCATTATATGACATTTTTCCGGGAGATGCACGTACGAAATCAAGCGGTCCACAATTAAATCAAAGTGGCGAATATTCACGATATGTTCGGAATATTCACAGTATTCCGTTCCCCCACCCCGAAATTCCTGCCATATCAACGACAATGATTTCGGCCTGGTTTTTGCATGGAATTGTAGACATGATACGTATTGCGTCTTTGGCGGACGGTATCAGCTGATTTCACGAGGTAGCATTGCACTCCACCCGAGAGAGCGAATATGCAAGATGATACTGCTTTCGAGCATTCCCAACCTCCCATATTTGAAAATCCCGCCTTCGAATTCAAACTCCTGCGCCAGCTGGGGCTGATGACGTATGGCGGCGCCACCTTCGGGGAGTGTTTCGGCGTCGCCCTCACCATGAACGAATGGGACCTGAAGGCATGGGTCGCATCCTGGGATGCTCTTGCCCGCGATGTGGAGCGGCAGGGTGACATCGCTCTCGAGCATGGACATGTGGTCAGTGCGAAGGAATCTTATCTTCGCGCCACGAACTATCACCATGCGGCGGAATATTATTCGCTGATCGCGGGCGGCAACTACCGCGAGTACGGGATGCGCAGCGCGGACTGCTTCGAGAAGGCGATTCCTCTGCTGACACATCATGCCGAGGTGCTGTCCATTCAGGCGGACTCCCATACCTACCCCTGTTATTTTTTCTCGCCCGATGACAGCGGCATCCCCCGGCCCACCGTGCTGCTGGTTTCAGGCGTCGAGAGCTGCGGTGAGGAGCAGTATTTTTACGGAGCCATCAGCGCGTTGCGCCGTGGTTACAGCGCGCTTGTCTTCCAGGGTCCGGG
>JAVVFP010000042.1:0-12104 GCA_032250495.1 Bacteroidota bacterium
ATCTCGCGGAGGATTTCACGGTACAATGTCGAAGCCGCGCGGACGGCGGCCTGTCCCTGCCGGTTGAGCAGGGGGATACCCTGGTCGGCATAAACGAAATAACTGTGCGCGCGGTCGACCTGCACCTTGATGAAGCGTCGCATCTGATCGCTCATGTGTCGCGCGTCAATGTCAGCCTCGGTTAAATCGTATTCGCGCATCTCATCCTGCGGCAGGTAGATTTTTCGGCGCAGACGCCAGTCCTCATCGACATCCCGCAGGATATTCGTCAACTGCATGGCTATGCCAAGCCCCTCGGCATAGGGGAATGCGCTGCGGTCACGATATCCGAACACGTAGGTCATCATCAGTCCCACCACGGAGGCGACGTGGTAGCAGAAATGGCGAAGCTGGGCAAAGCGTTCATAGCGATGACAGGTGAGGTCCATTTCGACACCGTCGATGAGCTCGAGCGGCAGCTGCAGCGGGATATTATATTTGTGAAGTACGGGGACGAAAAGACCGAGCACGGGATGCTGCGATTCTCCCGTTTTCCATGCCGTCGTGAGTTCCTCCCGCCATGCGGTGATTTCACGTGTGAGCTCCACGCTGTCGCGGCTGCGTGGAAAATCGATGATGTTGTCTGTGTAACGGCAGAACGCATAGACTGCGTAAACATCCTGCTTCCTGGCCGGTCCCATGAACTGCGTTGCGAGATAGAAACTCTTGGAGTACGTGCGGGTCAGCAGTCGCGCGTAGGAAAGGGCCGGTATGCGATTCAATTCCGCGTCGGCATTCGGGGAAATCCTGTACTTCGTCATGGGCGCCTCAGTTTCACTCGTCGTTGTCATTCATTGCCTTCTGTCGGATCCCGCCGATTTTTCGCCCCTTCATCCATTCGTAGAGGACGATAGTCGGTGTGATCAGCGCATACATGTATGCAAAATCTTCCACGGGAATCGTGATCACCCGGAAGCCGGTAATTGCATGGGACGAATACATAACAACAGGAAGTCCCGTGAGGATTCCATTGACGATGAAAAAAAACACGAGCATCACTGCCATGAAGATCCAGTAACGGCGCAGGAGCACGAGACGTGTCCGAAGTACCACCAGATCGAGGAGCAGTGCAAGCACCGCCGCTATAATGACAATCTGCGTGTACGTCATCGCTTCAAAAAATATCCTGTCGTGTCCCACACCAGTATCGCGGCAAGGGGGACGACGATGAAAAAACTGACTTCTTCCACCGGCAGGTTGATGATGTCCACCCCCAGCGTGTAGCGCGGCGAGAACTGCCAGTGCCCCGCCGTGGTGACCACTACGTCCCATATCAGAAAAGGCAACGCGACGATGCCCGTGGCGAGGAAGGCTTCCCTCAGGCTGTGTCGCAACGGCAGGTTCGCGTCGCGGAACTTGAACAGAAACGGAAGCAGCGTCAGTAGCATCAACAGGAGATATGTGTACTGTTCCATGGCATCACCACTCATCTTATGCGCAAAAAAGACCGCAATAGCAAGTATTATTTTCCTCGCGATCGGTCAGGGCTTCAACCGAAGCGTGACGGAAATGATTCCACTGTTGTGCGCCGCGGCACAAAAAAAAGCCGGAGAGCAATGCTCTCCGGCCTGCGCGTCACGGACCAGAGGATCCGCACGTTCGACTATTCGTCGATGATTGCATCGGACGGGCATACATCGATGCAGGTCGGACTGTCGGAGAACCCTTCGCACATGTTGCAGAGTTCGGGAACACTGAACGTGTACTCTTCACTCATCGGAGGACGGGTCTCACCATTCACTTCATACGATTCGCCGGCATCGAAAATCGCGTTGCTCGGACATTCGTCGATGCAAGCTGCACAGTTGATGCAATCATCAGTGATTACGATCATTTCAGGTACCTTTCTGTAAGATGAAACGAATAACGCACGGTGCACATCGTGCTTTCTAAAAATAGAGCGGAAGTTATTCAGAAGCAATGCATCAGAATATCTCCATTACAGAGTGTATATGTCTGATGAGCCCCTCAAGATCTTGATTTTACGGGACTAAAAATAGAAATCCCCCTTGAGATAGGCGGACGCAGGGTAGTACCAGTATTCATCCCGCGCGGCGCCGAAGGGGAGAAGCAATCCCGCTGTCAGGGAGGAATTATCTGAAGTGGACCAGGTTGCCGCTGCCGTTGCGAAGCCGCTGCCGTCGCCGAAGCCCAGCGTGGTGCCGAAGGTCGCGGTTACCAGGGGGTGCAGCAGGTAGCTGCCACCGACATAGAGGTAATCCGTCCCGAGGTTGAGGATTTCCCCCTCAAAGAGGCGAAACAGTTCATAGTCGTCGCGGTCTGCTTCCCCCTCCCCGTTGTGCAGGTACTCGACAACGGTGTACAGGCGCGAAGTGAACTGGTAGTCCGCCCCGAGGACGAAGCGCACGAATGCGTCCCGCTTCCCGCTTTCCGCTGCGTATATCATTTCCCCACGTACGCCGGCTTCCAGCAGATTTCCAGCGAAGTCGCCACCGATCACGGTGCGGCGGTCGAAGCAGCCGCCCATGACGGAGAGATCGAATTCCGCGACGTTGCTGCGGAAGCGCGCCCCGTAATTGCTGCTGTCCGGCGCCTTCGCCGCTCCCTCAGGCTGTCCCCGCGCCAGGCGGGGATTGAATACCAGCTGCAGATCGGTGAAAGAGCCGAAATAATATTTGAAGGAAAGCGCATCCGCGCCGTCCTTTTCTATTTTGTCGAAGCTCACGGGATTGATGGGATTGAAAAGGTCGGTGGGATTCCATATGCGACCCGTTCCCCAGGAGATGCGCTGTCGTCCGACGACCAGGCTTCCCCAGAGAAAGTTCTGCCGGAAATACAGGCGGTCGACGAAGTGCTGCAGCTGCAGGTGCTCCTCCTGCGCCGGGTGCCATCGAAGATCGACGACTTGCCTGTTGGTGATGTCTGGCAGTTCACCAAAAAGCATACGCTGCGTGCTGACGTTCATCGTCACCTCGTGCTCGAGTGCGATGCTCGCTCCCTCCCAGAGGCGGAGGGTGGGACGCAGACGGAGCCGGGTAAGATTGACCGCCATGTCGCGGTCCGCGGGCAGCTGTGGTGCCAGGGAGCCGAAGGCCTCGCTGTAATCCGGGAGGCGCTGGTAGGTCGGCACATCGAGCACGTAGCCGGAGAATTCGAGTGTCGGCTGTGCGGCGGCGGTGCAGGTGAACACAATAAAGAACAGGAGGGTGGGGATGCCGTTTCGATATGCCGGGTGCGTTCCGTGCGTTATGCCGGGAAGCGTATTCATTGCGCTGCATTCCCGTTTCCGTCCCGTTCTATCAGTCCATCCTTGAGAATGACCAGGCGGCGGGCACGATCGATGACCTGACGGTCATGCGAAGAGAAGATGAAGGTGAGCTTATGGTCACGATTCATTTTCTCCATCAGATCCAGCAGGTTCGCCCCGGTTTCCGAGTCCAGGTTCGCCGTCGGTTCATCTGCGAGGATGATGGAGGGATTGTTCACGATGGCGCGGGCGACGGCGACGCGCTGCTGCTGTCCGCCACTCATCTCGTTGGGACGTTTGTCGGCCAGTTCCTCGATATCCAGTTCTCGCATGACCTCGCGTGCGCGATCCCGTCGTTGCTTCTCCTCTATGCCCAGCAGCATCATGGTAAACTCGATGTTTTCCATGGCCGTGAGAACGGGAATGAGGTTATATGCCTGGAAAACGAAGCCGAGTTTTTCGAGGCGGAACGCGGAGATCTCGTCGCGGGACTTCTCGCCGATTTCCTCTTTCTCCAGGAACACCTTGCCTTTGCTCGCCTTGTCGAGCGCACCCATGATGTTGAGCAGCGTTGTTTTCCCCGAGCCGGACGGTCCTGCGATCACGGTGAACTCTCCCTGCGTGATGCGCAGATCGATGCCGCGCAGCGCGTGTACGGGAACACCATTGTCAGAATAAATCTTTTCGACATGTTCGAGACGAATGACTTCCATGATATGATCCATCCATTGCGTTGTTCAAGATCTCTGTCAGACGTAGCGGATTGCGGTCACGGGCTGGAGACGCATTGCGCGCACGGCCGGGTACACAGCGCCGAGCACCGTTGTGAGTGGAATGATGATCAGCACGTTCAATACCGTATCCAATGTCAGGCGGGGATAGATGACGGCACCGACGCCGAAGGATGTCAGTCCCTCGGAAAAAATGCTGAAGTCTATACCGATACTGGAGAACAGGAGCAGCAGTCCCGTACCGAGCGCGAGTCCCGTCGCCGTCCCTATGATGCCCAGCGTCCCCGCCTCGATCAGTACCATTGCGAAGATGCGCCGAACGCTCATGCCGATGGCCATGAGCACACCGATTTCCTGTATGCGCTCGAAGACGGACATCAGCATGGTATTGACGATGCCGAATATCATGGCAATGGCGATGATCAGGTACACGACGTACATCATGCTCTTGTACATGTCCACCTGCGAAACGAGTATGGGCAGCAGATCGATGTAGGTGAGTACTTCGTAGTCGTCACCGAGTTTCTGCCGCAGCTCCGCCGCGACGGCCTCCACGCGGTTGATATCACGTACGATGACTGCGTATTCGAGGATGCGATCTTCGAGCTCCAGCATGCTGCGGGCGTTGTCGATGGAGGTGAACATGTACGCCTTGTCGAATTCCGAACTCACGGTTTCGAAAATCCCCGCGACACGGAAGAGGTCTGATCCCACGTCACCGCTCAGCGCGGATGCCATGCCCACGACTTTGTCCCCGATCCCCACGTTGAGCTTGTCGGCCAGGCGGTTTCCGATCACCACCTCATGCGCAGCGCCGGTGAGATAATTCCCCTCGACGATGGAACGCCGGATGGTGGTCACATCCTTTTCGCGTTCCGGATCCACGCCCACGATCACCCCGCCCGATGAATTGAGGGCGCTGCTCAGGAGACCGAAACTCAGCACGCGGGGACTCCAGTGCTGCACCCCCGCGGTATTCCGCAGGGCGCTTTCGACTTCCGCCGGTTTCGGAACGACGTTCTGAATGACGCGGTTGTCGTTGAATCCCTGCGCGTGAATCTGAATGTGTGATACATGGGATCCGATCGAATTTTCGAGCATCTGGCGAATCATGCCGATGGACAGTCCGTCGTTGAACATCACCGCGGCGATGCCGACGACGATGGAAACCAGCACGATGACGGAACGGCGCCTGTTTCGCCAGATGTTTCTCCAGGCTATCGTAAGCAGCATTTCAGGTATACCTTATTCCTTTGAGTGGTTCGAGCGTGAGCACGCGGTACAGTGGGTAGAGGGCCGCGATCAGCGAAATGGAGAGGATGGCAAACGACGTGTTCAGCATGCTGGAGGGCAGAACGACGCTCGGCATGACGGGCAGCCAGCCGTATTCCTCCGTCATGGCCGCGATTTCCCCGGTCAGCGTGATGGGATTCGCCTCCAGGTACAGGTTCACGCCCAGCGCAAGGACGTTCCCGACGAGAATGCCGATCAGCAGCATGTACAGCGTTTCAACGAATACGAGCATGACGAGCTGCCGTTGCGGCATGCCGATGGAAAGCAGGATGCCGAATTCCCTGAAGCGTTCGGTGACGGACATCAGCACCGTGTTCAATATTCCGAACGCGACGATGACGATGAGAATGGCGAGCATGAGCATGCCGCTGTAATTGTCGAGTTCTATACCCTGCTTCATGTCCGGCATGATTTCCTCCCAGGACAGCGCCCGGACCTCACTGGTGTCCATGCCCGCATTCAGGTTTTCGGTCACATCCTCGATGTCATGCAGATCATGCAGCGCGATCGCGACAACGGATACGCGTCCTTGCATGCTGACCAGTTCCTGCAGATCCTCGAAACCCATGAACACCGCCGCGCGGTCGAAGTCCTGCATACCGGTCCGAACGCTTCCCACGATGCGGTATTTCATGTTTCCCAGCGCGCCGTCATATCCCTGCGACAGCACCACTGCGGTATCGCCTATCTGCGCCTTCAGGTTTTTGAGCAGCGTTCGTCCAACGACGATTTCAGAGGCCTTCGAGGAAACGATCATCCGCCCGGCATTCACTTTTTCATGCATGCGGGTCACGCTGCGCTCCTCGTCCGGATCGATGCCGAACAGCGCGGTACCCAGCGAGTTCTGCCCGAAACTGATCAGTCCGTCGCCGTACACGCGTGGCGCGAAGCCGCGGATTCGATCGTCGTTCCTGAGCGCTTCACGCATACCCGGCGTGAAATGGAAGCTCCTGTGAAGGGACGGATTGGCTTTGAATTCCGGGTGCTGCAGCTGTATATATCCCGAAAACAGGTTCAGCGCCCAGCTTATGTTCTGATCATACGTGCCCAGCTGTATTCCCCGCATGATCAGCGAGAGAAACGTGGCGAACACGACGGCGGAAATCGTGATCATTGTTCTGCGCCGGTTCCGCCACAGGTTTCGCCAGGCCAGCTTTACGAGGAGTCCCACGCTCAGTTCCCCCGTTCCAGTTCACGAAATGAAAAGACGCGGTCGGGTATGTCCGCGTTGAAATCCACGTCTTTGATAATGAACTCCGTGCGGTGTCCCTGCTTGACTTTGTTGTACATGGTCCAGGTCGTCGGAATTTTCCTGCCGTCCATGGTCCCGTAGTCGCTGTAAACCATGTAGCGTACTAGCTGTCCTTTTTCATCGTAGTACTGGGTCACGGCGGGGAGAAAGTCCCCCTTACGCACCCATGTGTACAGCCGTCCCCAGACCACCGCGGCATCGGGTTTCGGCGTGGACGCGATTTTCCAGCACTCGGCACCGTTGAGCTCCTCTTCCGCGATGATGCCGTGCGTATAATCGTCGCTGAGGCTGGACTCACGGGCGAGATCGTCGTTGGTGAAATCCGAACCGTTCCAGGACTGCAGCATCATCGACGGCGGGATCTTGATGGTGGTCTCCGTCGTCTTCAGGTAATTCCACATCTCGTTGCCGATTTTCAGCCACTTGTTTCCCGCTTCTTTCCGGGGCGCGATGGTCTTGATCAGGGCCTTGTCCTCTTCGCCGTCCCACCAGTATTCCATCTTCATATTCCGCGTGTATTCCGGTGTGACGACATTCATTTCGTACGTGCCCCTGCTCGTCTTCCCTTTCATGATGCTTTCCGATCGCTCGATGATCTCGTCCGCCGACTGGGCCGAGACGCATCCCGCAGCGAAGAAGACGACGACAGTGATCCAAAGTGCTTTCATTTTTTTGCCTTCCGTTTGTGCCAGCGATTCATGAGTGCCGCGTATTCCTTCTCGAAGAAAACCATGAGATCCCGTATCTCCTCCAACCGCTCGCCACCCATGCGATCCCTGGCGGAGAGACTGCGCTTGCCGCGTTCCATCAGGTCAATGAACATTTTCAGGCTGGCGAGCTCCGCGTGCATCAAAGATTCAGCCCCGGCGGCGGTGTAATAATGACGGCGGTCGCCGGGGATACTCACGCGCTTGATGAGGCCGACGCGCTCGAGCAGGCGGACCATGGTGCTGACGGAACCGCGGCTGGTGTTGATCAGCTCCATAAGGTCTTCGCTGGAGAGATATTCCTCCTCGGTAAGCAGCAGTGTGCCCCAGATGCGTCCTCCCATGCGCGGAAGCCCGAAAGACTGCTCGCAGGTCCGGGCCATCTCCTCTATGAAATCCTGTTTTTCCATATCCATGCGTTTCTTCATTATTTCCATTCCTTTATCGACTACGCCCTGACAAGCTAATTGTTTCAGTATTTTCAGTCAATACTGAAATATTTAAAAATTGACTTCATCTTGATCCGGGAGGCCCTCGTGCGGATATTACCGTATTACCAAAGCTGATACGAGTCCGCATGTCTGTTGCAGCCAAGACTCCTTCCCGCACCTGGCTCCCCGTGATACTGATCATCGTGGGCGCGTTGCTGCTGTTCGGCAACCTGCAGCTGTTCGCCTTCGGGTGGATATTCGGCATGCTGCTCGATTTCTGGCCGCTGATCATCGTGGCGATGGGCGTCTCACGCATCGTTGCGGGCAAGTCACAGGATTTCGCGGGGGGATTGCAGCTGATCGCGGTCGGACTGCTGCTACAGTTTGCCGTTTTCGGCTGGATGCCGGGCAATCTGCTTTCCTACTGGCCGTATGCATTTGTCGTGGTCGGACTATGGCTCATTTTCATACAGCCGAAGAACAAGCGCATTGAAAAAGTGCTTTCTGGCTCACGGCTGCAGTTGCGGGAGATACTGCGGGATGCCCACTATGTCTTCTCCAGCGACGGATTCGAGGGGGGATCGATATTTTCGCTGCTCTCACGCGTCGAGTGCGATCTTTCAGGCTGCAGCGAACAGGGTTCGGCCATGCGCATGACGATGCGCGTGAGATGGAGCGCGGTCACGCTCTACGTGCCCGATGCCTGGCGTGTGACGTTCTCGATGCGTTCGGGTCTCGGGGAAGCGCAGGATCATCGCGTGCTGGGAAATCCTCCCGACGGAAGCGCCGCACCGGAACTTCACATCTCCGGGACGGTACTGGGGTCACGCCTGCAAATCAGGGACGGCGAAGAGTTGACAGCGGGCGAGAAGGAGGGAGGAGCGGAGTAATCATTGCTCGCGCGTCACGGACCGACGATAGTAAGTCTGCGCATCGTACGCCGTTACCAGGCCGACTGCGCGGCGGCTGTTGTCGTCGGCGAGAACGGGGAGAACGCTCCAGCCATAATCATCGAACAGCTTGAGGATAACGTCGAGCGTCGTGTGCTCAAACACCGGTTTGATGGACATCACCATCACGTCCGCCGCCACGAGCTCCTGCACGAGTTCTCGCTCGGCGATGAACGACCGCACGTCCTCGAATTCTATCAGTCCGAGATATCGCTGCTCTTCGTCGAGCACAAGGACGGCATCGTGCCTGGTCTGCTCGAAAATCACGAGTATCTCGTGGATGGGCGTGGTCGGCTTGACATGAGCCACCCCGCGTTCAACAATCTGGTCGATGGTGATCGAGTGCAGGGCCGGCACGTACGCGAAAGATCCGATGTGCGTGCCGGGTTTCGAAATCGACCAGGTATAGATGGAACTGCTGAGAAATCGCTGTGCGATCACAGTGGCAATAATGGCGGTGAGCATTGCCGGCAGAACGATGGAGTAGTCGTTCGATATCTCGATGAGGATGAGAATGCCTGTCAACGGCGCATGCATGGTCCCGGCGAGAATCGCGCCCATGCCGGACAGTGCGTAGGCGGTGGGAGTGCGCACGAGATCGGGGAAAAGAAGCATCATCAGCATACCGAAGACGGCGCCGAGCATGGAGCCGCTCTTCAGTGCCGGAGCGAACACGCCGCCTGTCCCGCCCGTCCCCGTGGTAATGGCGGTATGCCAGGGCTTGAGAAAGGCGACGACGAGCATGAGCCAGATCGGCAGTGTGGCATGGAGAGCATCGTTGACCGGGGTATATGTCTGCTCCATAAGTGAAGGAAGAAAGAGAATAAGAACGCCCGCGAGCAGTCCGCCGATGGCGGGACGAAAGACCTCCGCCACGCGAAGGTGCTCGTGGCTGAACTTCTCGACGATGATGATCACACGTGTGAAATAGGCCGACATCAGTCCCATGATCACACCGAGCAAAGCGAACAACAGGTACTCGGGAAGCGCGATGGAAAACCCGGAAGGCGCATTGAGCAGGGTGAAGCTGCCGTAGACATTACGCGTGATCGCCGTCGCCGCAACGGCGGATACCACCACCGGGGTGAACGTCTTCAGCCGGAAATCGCCGAGTATGACTTCCAGCACGAACATCACGCCACCCATGGGAGCATTGAAAATCCCGCTGATGCCGGCCGCCGCACCGCAGGCGATGAGCGTGCGGCTCTGGTCGCGGGTCAGCCGGAAAAGATTGGCGATGCTGATTCCTACCGCGGCGCCCACGTGTATGATGGGACCTTCACGTCCGCCACCCCCTCCTGAACCGATGGACAGCGCTCCGGTCAGCAACTTCTGCAGTATGACGCGGCGCTGTATGCGTCCACGACTGAAACGTGAGGCGAGGATGACTTCGGGAACGCCATGCCCCGGTTTGGCCTTGAAGACATAGGCCTGCAGCAGGCCCACGCCGAGTCCGCCGAGGGCCGGGATGAGCGGTATGAGAAGGTATTGCCAGTACTGGTTGGAATGGGAGAGGGCGAAGAGCTCGAGGAAATGCTCACCCGCGAATTCGACGATGAAGTTGAACAGGAGAATAACTCCGCCGGTCGCAATACCGATGCCCGCGGCGATGAGAATGAGTACAGATTCGCTGCGGGTAAAACGGATGAGCGTTTTGCTCAGCTCTTTCGGCTGGGCAAAATAGAGGCGCCGGAACAGCGCCTGTATGCGGGGGATGAGTTTCTCCAGAAACTGCATAGCCGTGAAAAGTACGCAGCCGGAAATTCAGGAGCAAAAAGCCGTCTACCGAACGTAGAGCATTGCGCGTGTGACGACGAGGTCACCGCTGCGGAGCACGGCGTGATACACGCCCGCGGGCAGGGAGCCGGCTTCGAAGCGGATGCGGTGCTCGCCCTCGGGAAGCGCACCGCTGAACAGGGTTTCGATTCGCCGGCCCCGGCTGTCGAGGACATTCAGCGTGAAATGCCTGCCATCATCACGAGCGGGTATACGGAACACCACCTGCGTCGTTCCACCGTCCCGTGCGGTAAAGGGATTGGGGGCGTTGCCAACTTCCAGAGCGGGCTCGACACGGCGTAACAGGAAGTCACAGTTGCCGTCCTGCTGAATGCGGAGCGCCTGCGCTTCGCCGTCGAGCGGACAGCAGCGCTGCCACAGTTCGCTCGCCAGCACGGCAAGATCAAAGGCGCGCACTCCCTGCTCTTCATTCGGTCCGATGCGCAGGTATGCCAGCACCCCTGCGGTATCTGCGGGCAGTGCCGGTCGAGGCAGGCGTATGTCGACCCGGTCTCCCTCGCGCCGCCATGTGAGCTGTTCCGCGGGAAAGAGATTGCCCGGGAGCAGGTCCACTCCATCAAGCGACGCGGGTACGGACAGCGAGAGACTCGCTTCGAGTGGGAGTCCCATCTCCAGCCCCCCGTGAATGCGCAACGGAATAAGCAGCTGCTGGTCGGCGGCAAGGACAGGGATGGAATCGATGGAGAGGGCCAGCGCACGGAAGCACTGGCATATCAGCATCGTATCGGGGACAGTGGTAAACACGGTGGGACACCCTTCGATAATTGCGTCGCTGATGGAAAAGGCGACGTTGCTGCTGCTGTCGGCACGGAGTGCTTCGATTGAAAAACCCAGCAACCGCGTACTCGGGAACGGTGGTCTCACCCCTGTGAGCGAGATGCGCAGCTGACCGGGACCGATGCGCACCATGTCCACCACCTGGTTCTGCGCCACGGTACCGAGGGTGAAAGGCAGCAGCGGGATATCCACCAGGTTCTGATCATATCGCAGCGTGAAGCTGAGCGTGAGTCCGAGAGCGATGCTCGGCGGCGGCGTGATGTTGACATACCCGCGTCCCGTGGCAAGCGGAGTCAATTCCGCCGGAACTTCCACGCTCAGCGTGGTCTGCTCGGGGCGGCTGGGACTGATGACCGTCTGCAGATCATCAGCGCTGTTCCCTCCATGTGTCACGGTAAGCAGCAGTGAGCGCAAGGTGTCCTCACAACTATCGGACACGTATTCCGCGATACAGCAGGGTTCGGTGATGATGTCCGCAATTCTCTCATACACCGTCGCAAGTTCACTGGGACGCGAGACAAAGAAATGCACGCCTCCGGTTTCGACGGCCATGCGTTCCATGACGTTCTGGAACTCCGGTGCGATATCAAAAGCGATCGTGTGCAGCGTCGCGTCGACGAAGTTCGCGAGATCGATGACCTGCTCGACGTCGTGGGTGGACTGATTGTCCTCGCCGTCGGAAATCACCACGGCATGCCGGTTGCCGCCACGGGTTTCCAGTTCTTCGATTGCGCGATATGTCGCGCTGAACATGGCCGTGCCGCCGTTCGCGATCATGCCGTCGAGCACGAGCTTGAGCCGCGTCTTATCCGTGGTAAAATCCTGTTCGAGCCGGATCTGGCGGCCGAAAGTGACGATCGCCGCTTCGTCGTTCGGACCGAGACTGTCGACGAGCTGCTGCGCCGCCTCGATCAGCTTG
>JAVVFP010000616.1:0-2080 GCA_032250495.1 Bacteroidota bacterium
GCAATTTATCACTGTTCCCGGTGAGGAAAAACTCATCGATCTCCTCCGGCGCCATTTTGTTTTTGATCACGCGGTCGAAGTGTTCCTCCGCGCGCTCCGCGGCGGCGGCGTCGTAGAACATCGCCACGATGGTGCGCGCCAGTTCGCGCTTGAAATCGCGCGGATTCTCCCCGCGCTGCATGGCGGCGTCGATTTCCGTGATGCGGGCGTCGGCGACATCGGTGAGCAGGCGATACCAGGGCAGGATCTGGGGATCGGATATCGACAGTGTTTTCCCGTACATATCCTCCGGCGTGTCGTTGAAGGCGACGTAGTTATTGAGTGATTTGCTCATTTTTTCCACGCCGTCGGTTCCTTCGAGCAGCGGCATGGTGAGTATGACCTGCGGCTCCTGTCCATGCTCGCGCTGGATTTCGCGTCCCACCAGCAGGTTGAATTTCTGGTCGGTGCCGCCGAGTTCCACGTCCGAGGCGATGGCGACGGAGTCGTAGGCCTGGGCGAGCGGGTAGAGGAATTCGTGAATGCTGATCGCCTCCTGGCTGCGGTAGCGCTTTTCGAACTCATCGCGTTCGAGCATGCGTGCCACGGTGTACTTCGCCGAGAGCTTGATGACGTCCTCGAACGTCATCGGCGCCAGCCAGTCCGAATTATACCGGATGCTGACCTTTTCAATGTCCAGCACCTTCGCCGCCTGTTCGAAATAGGACTGACCGTTCAAACGCGTCTGCGCGAGCGTCAGCGAGGGACGGGTCTTGCTCTTGCCGGTCGGATCTCCTATCATGCCGGTGAAATCCCCGACGATCAGTATCGCCTGATGTCCGAGATCCTGGAACTGGCGCAGCTTGCGCAGCACCACCGAGTGCCCGAGATGCAGATCGGGCCGACTCGGGTCGCAGCCGAGCTTGATCCTGAGCGGGGTGCCCGTTGCGAAGGATTTCTCCAGTTTGCGCAGCATTTCCTCTTCGGGGAGGATTTCGGAGATACCGCGGCGGATGAGATCCATCTGCTCGCTGACGGGAGGGAAGAGGGGTGTTGTCACAGCTGGCGTTCCATATCTCGTTGAATTTCACGTTTTTTCAGCGCCTGGCGCTTGTCGTATGTCTTTTTCCCCTTGCAGACGCCGATTTCTATTTTCAGGTGCCGTCCGGAAAAGTATATCTGCAGGGGAATGAGCGTAAGGCCCTTTTCATTGACCTTCTGGCCGAGTTTCCGGATTTCCTTCTTCCGCGCCAGCAGTTTGCGCACGCGGAGCGGGTCGTGATTGTGAATATTTCCCTTTTCGAAGGGACTGATGTGCATGTTGTGGAGGAAGAGTTCGCCGTCCACGACGGACGCATAGGCGTCCAGCACGTTGATTTTTCCCGCGCGCACGGACTTCACTTCCGTCCCGCGCAGCACGACGCCGACCTCGATGCTCTCCAGCACGTGATACTCGTGCCGGGCGCGGCGATTGTTCAGAATGAGGTTGATATGTTCAGGATCATTTGCCATTCGAGTAATATGCGAAATGAATGACTGCAATAATAAGAGAATTAATGAAAAAAGACCCGGTGACAATTGCAAGTGAGACCGATATCGGCTATATTAGGATGTTCTAAATGTGGGGCTGCCCCGCATTTTTTGTTGTAGGTACGTCAACAATGAAGGTCGATCTGAAAAACGCATTTTCTCCACTGGTTACCGAGGCCGGAGCGCATCTGGTCGATGTCGAAGTACGCAGGCAGGGGAAGAAGCGTCTGATCGAGGTTTTTGTTGATACCGAGCGCGGCATCACCGCCGACGAGCTGGCAGGCATCAGCCGTCTCCTCGGTGATGCGATAGAGAAGGGAGATCTCGTGCAGGATGCGTACACGCTGATCGTATCTTCACCTGGTCTCGACCGCCCGATCCGCCATCCCTGGCAGTTTCGCCGGCACACTGGGCGTATTGCCCGGGTTCGCTGGAAGGAAAAGGGGACGGAGGTCGAACACAGCGGGGAAATCACCGACGCCACCGACGAGCAGGTGCTGCTCCGCGATGGAGACGGTTTCCGCGCGGTTCCGCATGATAGGGACCGGACGAGGCCAGATGCTCGAGTCCG
>JAVVFP010000617.1:0-2072 GCA_032250495.1 Bacteroidota bacterium
GGCGGGAAAATCCGCGGTACCGTCACCGATGCCGCCACGAACGCACCGCTGGCCGGTGCCCTCGTGTTCGCCTCCGGCGGTACGCAACGCATTCCCCCTTCGGGCTCGAATTCAGGCTACCACGCCCGCACCGACGCGCACGGCGACTATGAAATCACCGGCCTTCCGGACGGAGATTACACGGTCTCCGCGCAGGCGCAGAACTACATTCAGCAGTATTACGACGGGAAAACCGATCCGACCGCGGCGGACAAGGTGACGATCGCCTCGGCGTCGACGGCAGGCGGAATCGATTTCGCCCTCGACGAGAGGCAGCCGGACCCGGTGTACACCATCGAAGGAACAGTATACGACAACAGCAATACGCCGGTCGAAGGCGCGGTGATTTACGCGGAAATGCAGAATGGTCCCATGCTCCGCTGGCTGCAGACGCGCAGTCACAGCGACGGCAGCTACACGCTGGAAGTTCCGCCCGGCACCTTTATCGTCTGGGCCATGAAGCAGGGACTCCTCACCGAGTACTACGACAACGTCCCTGACGCCTCGCAGGCCACCGGATTGACGCTCGACGCAAACAACACGGCGCATACCGGCATCGACTTTTCCCTCAGCGAAGGTGGCGTGCTCACCGGCGTGGTGCGTGATGAGGCGAGCGGTAATCCCATAGAGAATGCCCTGGTCAGCGCTTTCGTCGACCGCAACACATATCCCGGCGGGAACACTTCCGGCAACCACGCGCGCACCGATGCACATGGTCGCTACCGCATCAGCGGCCTGGCCACGGGCGATTGGTACGTGCAGGCATCGATGAACGGCTACGCGTCCGAGTACTACGACGACGCTACGGATCTCTCCGCCGCGACGAAGGTGGCGGTGACCGACGGACAGGAGACGAGCGACATCGATTTTGCACTCGGCACTTTCGGCGGCTCCATCGCCGGTACGGTACGTGATGCAAACGGAAACGCCGTGGCCGATGCCGTCGTGCGCGCCTGGGCGAACCAGCGTCCCGCACCGAACAGCGCCGGTCGCAATTTCGGCACCGCGCGCAGCGCAGCCGACGGCAGTTACCTGATCACCGGCCTCCCGCCCGCGGACTATATCGTGCGCGCGGAGGCGAAGGACTTCCTCCCCGAGTACTACGACGACACGCAGGACATGTCCGCCGCTACGAAGGTCACCGTCGCCCGGCAGGCGGTCTCCGGGATCGATTTCTCCCTCACTTCCGGCGGCAGCATCAGCGGCCGCATCACCGATGAAGACAGCGGCGATCCGATCGCCCATGCGGTCGTGTTCGTGCGCAGCACGACGCATCGCTTCGAACGCGGTGCACACACGGATGCCAGCGGTGATTACGCGGTACATGGACTCCCCTCCGGTGATTACACGGTATTCGCCGCCGCCCGCGGCCACCTGGGCGAGTACTACGACGACGCGGCGTCCGCAAACAGCGCCACGATCATCTCCGTCAACGCACCGTCATCCGTGACCGGCATCGACCTGGCCCTCGCCACGGCACCGGTTGCCCCGCGTTCCTATCGCGGACAGGTCAGCGCACGCGGCGGGATTCCCCCGTTTGTTCTCGTCGAGGCCGTCAATCCGGTGAATGGACTGACCATACGCACGACCACGAACGCGCAGGGGGCGTTTGACATACAGGCATGGGACAATGCCGTGATCCGCGTGCGCGCGCTGGGCTATGTCGGCCAGTACGCGGGCGGAACGCATGACTGGAAAGAAAGCCGCTGGGACGGCGCGACGAACATGATGACCTTCATGCTCGAAGCACAGTCCGAGACGGGCATGGCCGAAGTACGCGGCAGCATCCGCGATGCCACGTCCGGCGAAGGACTCGTCGACGCCTGGGTGTATGGCATGGATGCCTCCGGCAGCCTGTTTTTCACCGTCACCGGTAAAGACGGCGGCTACCTGATACCCAATACCGCCAACGGAAGCCTGGACATCATGGTCTCCGAAGTCGGCTATGAAACCGCCTTCGGCGACGCGGATGTCGAGGACGCCCGCGGCAGCGCCGATATCACCGCGCAACGCAGCTCTGTGACGGATGTGAC
>JAVVFP010000618.1:0-2072 GCA_032250495.1 Bacteroidota bacterium
TCCCCACGCAGAGCGTGGGGACGATAAGTGTTTGCCAAGGCTCCCCGATCAAAAAATTCTTCGCATTTTTCGTTCGCTCGTTGATCACATTTCCTTCTAGCGTTTCAAGATGACGGGCTGGACGGATTGTACGCCGCGGTCGGTAGCGACAGCGAGGAGGTAGAGTCCGCCGACCATGCCGTCGAGGGAGATACTCTGCTGCCACGTCCCCTTCTCCCGTTGTTCCGTGACCGCAAGTTCGCGTACGCGCTCGCCCGTCACGTCGTACATGGACACTGCCACACGGCCGGGCTCGTTGAGCGTATACTGCACCGTCACGGTGCTCTGCGTGATGGGATTGGGATGGACACTGGCCGCAATCGTCGGGACTTTTTCAGCACCGCGCGCAGCAATCGTTCTGCCGGGAGAAATACCCTGATCGCGCTGCCTCTGAATGCGATGACGCACGTTCCTCGGGAGCTGCGCGAGAAACGCATCCGTCGGTTCGAACCAGAGCAGGTAGAAGAAATCTCCTTCTCCCCGCACCGGTGACACGTCTGGTCGCACGCGGATCGGGATCAGGTCGTCCACCCCGTACTCACCTGAACCGACCAGCGTATCGGCCAGAGAGCGCGCGGGTACCATCGGTCGACCATCAGAGACGGGGTCTTCTCCACTCCCGTCTTTCTCTTGAATGCGGCGATGCTCATAGGTGTATCCACGGGAATTGGTGATGAGAACAGGAGCGGCGTACTTTTGTTCAGCGCGTGTCATGCCTCTTGTAAAGGCAACATCATCCGCCTGCACGCGTATGTGCGCCACGCCACTTGAATCGTACTTGATGTCGGAGATCTTGTCGATGGGGATCGTATACCGCACCGTGCTGTCGGACATTTGGCGCAGTTCGGACATGACGCCGCTGTTCGCAAACAGCGGCCGCCTGATGGTTCCATCCGGAAGGACAGTAATACCCAGGTGGCTCAATTCCGTTGCATCAAGGTCGAAGATGGAATACCCCTCGATGCGCTGCCGGGTCCAGTCCGCGAAAACATAGCTGATATTTCCTGATTCATCCGATCCGATCTCCTCCGCACCGGTTTTTTTTGTTTTCAGAGAATCGTCGGTCCGCGACAATTCCGTGTGCTTCGCCTGCTGCTGTTCGGGTGGCGGGCTCTCCCGTTTAATCTGCACCTGTGATTTGTCTGCTGTTCCTGAAATTTCGTGTGCGGTCTGCCCAGACCCTCCGGCGAGCAGGAAAATGATGATTGCGATGATGGCCATGACTCCTCCGATTGCGATGATGGTACGTAGTGGTGACGGCATCGCACGAGGGACAGGGGGCGCGGATTCATCTGCATGGCGTGCAATGAATCGTTCCGCTTCCTCCTGTTCGATAAAGGGGGACTGCGAACGTGCTTTCTTCAGCAGTGCGTCCAGCGAATGCAGATCCATGTTCATCCTTCCGCCTCAAAATTCACTGGTTCAAGTTCGTGAGATCTATCGCGCATCCTCTCTGTCGGGATATGCGCGCCCAGCATACGGGCGAGCTTTTTCCGGGCTCGCGCGACGCGGGATTTCACCCCGGAGAGGGTGCCGCCCTGGATGCTGCGAATTTCCTCGAGCCGCAGTCCGGTCAGTTCAAACAGCACCAGGGCCTCTCGCAGGCGCAGCGGCAACCGGTCAATGGCAGCGTACAGCGCCGCGACGTCGGGTGAGAGATCCGGGGATGCACCGGGATCGATATGGAGATCCTCGTACTGCCGTTCCAGGGGTAGATGTCGCGTTCGCCGCTTTGCCGCCTTCCAGTGCAGTCGCTTGGCTATGGTGATCAGGTAGAACAGAAAGGACTCCACCTCGCGGATATCATCGAAATGCTCGTAAGCGATCAGCAGCGTCTCGCCCACGATATCGCGGGCGTCTTCCACGTTTCGCGCCATGGCGCGCACATAGCGCACGAACGCATCATACTGCGGATTCAGCAGCGTGAGAAACTTATCCTGCCGTGTGGATGCATCCATAAATCAGTGCGTTCGTTGATAGTCGTGGACCGGCTCAGCGCCCGTGTCCGTCGTACAATGCCGTCACTCCAATAG
>JAVVFP010000619.1:0-2071 GCA_032250495.1 Bacteroidota bacterium
ATGAAGACGATGTACTTGTCCCCGCTGCGGTTCTTGGTAACGTCGATCGCGCCGGTGACCGCATCGAGAAAGGCGCCCTGGAAGTCCGTGCCCCCACCCGACGCGGTGAGTCCCGCGATAGTGCTGAGTATGTCCGCCTTGTTGCTCGTATATGGCGTGAGGATACGGCTGTCGTCGTCGAAGGAGGTGACGGCGCTGGCAGCGGGGGGATAGGACATGTCGGAGACCAGCTGCGTGGAGGCGTCCTGAAGGTTGGCCAGGCGGTCGTCGATGGACATGCTGAAGCTGACGTCGAAGGTGAAGGTGATCGACACCGGTGGCGTGACGGGCGGGGGACAGCTGACGGATTTCACGGGACGGGGGATGCCGTTTTCCACGACGGTGAAATCGCCGGGCTGATACTGTATGATGGAATTCCCCGCGGCGTCCTTCGCTTCGAAGACCACGCTGATGTCCGGGTAGGCGGAGCCGTCGGTGGACACGAGGTTGAACTGCAGCTGGGCCGGGGCGGTGGCGCTCAGGGCGGAGAGCAGCAGTGTGGTGAGCAATGTATGCAGGCGTTTCATTTTCCTTCTCCTTCGCCGGTACGGCGGGCGTTACAACGGATCATTCCAGGCCGGTTTCCACGACGATCTGCACCGTACGGCAGTAATTGCGTCCTTCGGGCAGGTCGTTATCGAAGAGCAGGCGGTCGCTTCCCACGGCTTCGAGCTGCACGGGAACGCCTTCGAGGCTGCGCTGCAGTGCGTTGCGCACGGAGTTGCAGCGGTCGAGCGCCAGTTCGCGGTTGATTTCCGGGCTGCCGGTACGGTCGGCATAGCCGTAGATGGTCACGCGCGAGCGGGACGTGATGGCATCGCGCACGATATCGAGGATGCGCCGGTTTTCGGGACCGATATCGGATTTCTTGAAATCGAAGAGGATGAGGCTGAAGCGATCGATGCGGCGGTTGCCGCGCTGTTCGACCACCTGTGTCGTACGTGTTTCGGTGTCGAAGGGCAGTTGCGCGCGCGCCGTGCCCGACTGGCCCGCCCTGTCCTCGACGCGGAGCGTGATATCCACGCTGCGTCCCGCTTCCGGGATGCGTGTTGAATCGATCACCCAGTCCAGCGCCTCGGGGGGATTCCCTTCTCCCTGATACTGCGCGTAGACCACCGCGTCCTGCGTCACATTGAGGGACCAGCGGCGCAGGCCCGCGTCGCTGTGGACGGTCGGCAACAGGGCGATGGTGGGAGTGGAGACCGACTGGTCGACGGACTGCCAGCGCACGGGTGCGAGCACGTCGTAGGTATCGGTGGAAATCTCCACGCGACGGGCTTCCTGCTGTCCCTCCACCGTCTCGGTGCTCGGGGCTTCCTGCGGCAGGTTGCGATCGCGCAGGCGTATGCGTTCCGCATCGATATTCCATGTGCGCACGAGATAGTTCCGCACGGCCTCGGCGCGGTTGCGGGAGAGGCGGCGGTTCCCGCGCTCCGCTCCCGTGGCATTGTTGCAGCCGGTGAGCGTGATGCGTGCGGAGGGATTTTCCTGCATGCGTTTCCCGACGACATTGAGCAGGTCGGCGTAAATCGCCAGCGTATTGTTTGGCAGACGGCTCTCGTCGAAGCGTGCGGTGGCCGCGTCGGACATGATATGCATGTTTGTGGAATCGAGATCCGCGTTGTTCTGCGGGAAGAAGACATAGGGCAGCAGCGGAAAGAGTTCGCTGCGCGTCAGGCGTTCGACGATGACGCGGGCGTCCTCGAGAAAGCTGCCGTCGGCCGCCCGCGCCAGCACGCGTATGCCGGTTTCGAGTTCAGGTGGGGGCGGAGGAGGTGGTGGCGGTGGCGGGGGAGGAGCTTTCGGGATGTGATACAGCAGGGCGAGCGAGCCCTCGAAGCCGTGCACATTCCAGTCCACCCCGCCGGTGAGCGATGTCGCCGCCAGGCGCACCCCCGCCTCGGGCCACAGCGACCACTGTCCCCCGACCGGCAGTCCATAGCGCAGTCCCGCCGAGAACGCCGCATACATCGACGTGCCGTCGGGCATATCGCCGGAGAACTGGTTGCGGCTGCGCTGCAGGTCGTCGAAG